>CAZEZD010000018.1:0-18094 GCA_964516115.1 uncultured Hyphomicrobiales bacterium | reverse complement strand
GGCCCCGGCAGGGTCGTGGTGGACAGGGGTCCATTCCTCTCTGCTTCGCGCCACGCAGGGCGCCACAAGCAGGCATCATAGCCGAAAACGTGACGATTGGAAAACGCTGGCTGCGACCGCCCCTCTCAGCCCTTCTCCCGCAGCGCCCGCATGGCCGCGACGATCTCCACCGTCCTGAGGCTCACCGTCGTCACCCGGGCGAGAAGGTCGATGACGTGCTCCTTGTAGTCGGCGAAGCGGTAGGTGTTGAACTTCTCCCGGATCGTCGGGTCCTTCGGCGTCTTTTCCTTGTGCTGGTCGAGCACCCAGTCGAGGCCGGAGCGGTTGCCGAGGAGATAGGAGAAGGCGGCGGGCGGAATGCCCGACAGCGTCGTCTCGCCGTCGATCCGGATGATGCCCGTCGCCGGATCGGATTTCAGGATCGCCTTCGGCGCGACGCCCGCCGCCCGCGCCTTCGCGTCGGCCACATCGGCGCGGGTGAACGCGAAGGGGTCGGCGGTCTCGTAGCCGATATGGAGGTCGAGCAGTTCCTGCCCCCAGGCGGCCCAGCGGGCGAAATCGTCGTGGAGGGGAATGCGCGGCAGGTCGCGCTTCAGGTTCTGCCCATAGGTCTCGCGATAGACCGGATCGTGCAGCACGCCATAGACATAGGCGAAGATGGTATCGCGGTTGATCCCCGCCGCCTTGCCGTAGCGCGCCTGAAACTGCTTCACGCCCCAGTCCGTGATGTTGTCGATCCGCTCGCCGGTGGGGGTGTAGCGGTAGCGGGAGACGACCTGAGCCGCACTCGGCATGAAGGCGTCCTTATTCGGGATACCGTCAAAGGCCAGCGCCGCAAAGCTGGCTCGCGGTTCGACAACAAACGCGAAGGCAGAGTTCGATTGTTTGCCGTCGCCGAACATCTGCGGGATTTGGTATAGCATCTCATTGAGATTCTTATCAAAATACAACTCTCTCCGAACAAAAGGCCGATAAAAACTCGCTACGATGTTTGCCTCAGACACCGCGATAGCATTTTTTCTTGAAAGGCTAGACTTGAGAGAGCGCGTCCATTTTATACCAGCATCTAAAGTTTCCGCCTCCCTCGGATGAGATTGCCCTCGCGAAAACCTCTCGAGTTCTCGACTGTATGACCCAACAAGGAAATTTACTTTGCTTTGGACATCGGACGTAGAGACGCCATAGACCCAGTCGTCGCGATTTGTCACGACGCCCAACGAGTAAAGTCGGAATATCGCCCGCTCCTGCCCACTGAACTTCGTCGCCTTCGTCTTCTTGTCGGCCAGCGGCAGCAGGCTGTCCCAGTCATTGTCTGTGAGCTTCAGCCAGTTGCCCTGCTTGTCCGGCTCGATGCGCGTGAAGGGCAGCCCCGACAGCTTCGACGATCCCAGGAAGCTCAGCTTGTCGCTCGCCGTGTCGAATTCCGGCCGCGCCGCGTAGAAAATCTTGCAGCCTTTCTGCTTGCGGCGCTTGACGAGGAAGGAGATGGCGACGCCGGTCTGGATGCCGAAGACATTGTGCCTGGTGCCCGACAGCTTCGGATTGGCGCGCACGTCGCCGCCGAGATCGACCACGTAGATTTCGTTGAAATCCTCGGCCACCGCCTTGCGGAAGCCGTCGAAGGTGCGGCTCTCGATGAAGGAGCGGTTGGTGACGAAGGCGATGACGCCGTCGTCGTGCAGCCGGTCCGACGCCCAGCGGAAGAACCGCGCATACATGTCGTAGAGCTTGGTCTTCTGCGCCGTCGATAGGCGAATGTAGCTCGACCTGATCAGCTCGTCGATCCGCTTGTACTCGCGGTTCTTGTTGTTGTCGTTCTCGTTCGCCTGGTTGGCATTGTAGGGCGGGTTGCCGATGATGACGGAAATCTTCCTGGCGTTCTGCCGCTTCACGCGGGCAACGTTCTCGTCCGACAGGCCGGCGAACATGTCGTGCTGGTAGCCGGCTCGGATGCCGAGGCCGGCGACATTGTCCAGCGTGTCGACGAAGCACAGGTTCGGAAACTCGGCATATTGGCCGGTGATGCCGTAATAGGTCGCCTCGATGTTCAGGTTGGCGACGTAATAGGGCAGGATCGCCACCTCGTTGGCGTGCAGCTCGGTCTTGTACTTGTGGGCGAGCTTGTCCGGCTGGCCGCGGAAATGCTCCAGCAGCTCGCAGATGAAGGTGCCCGTGCCGGTGGCGGGGTCGAGGATGTCGACGTCGCGGTCGATCAGGCTCTTGCCGAAGTGCTTCTGGCAGAGCCAGTCGGCGCCCTCGATCATGAATTTCACGATCTCGTTCGGGGTATAGACCACCCCGAGCCGGTCGGCCGCCTTCGGGTTATAGACCTTGTAGAAATTCTCATAGATGACCTTCAGAAAGCTCTGCTTCTCCGAATGGCTGTTGATCAGCGCCGCATTGGCCCGGATGGTGGCGTAGTAGGGCTCCAGCCCCCGTAGCGTCTCGCGCTTCACAGCGCCGGTGAAGAACCGCCCCTCCAGCCCGTAGAGTTCCTTGGCGATGTTGTTCTCGCGGTGGAAGTCGCCCTGGTCGAAGACGTGGGTGAAAATTTCCTCCGTGAGGATGTGCTGGATCAGCATCTCCCTGATGTCGGCTTCCGACACGGCGGGGTTGATGGTCTCGCGGGCGTGCTTGAGAAAGGCATCAGCGGCCTTGCGGAACGGCGCGTTGCCGGCATAGGCCTCGTCGATCTTGGCGCGCAGCGCGTCGAGCACGGCCGGCAGGTCGGCCTTGAACTTCTCCACCGCCTTGCGGAACTCGGCGATCTCCTGCCGCTCGTAGCCGAAGAACAGGGTGAGCAGCTTGAGCAGCGCCGCTGTGTCGGTCATGCCGCAGCGCATGACCTCCTGCCGGTTCTGGATCAGCACGGCGGTCTGCGAATTCTCGAAGATGATGTTGTCCTGCGGATAGCCGCGCCGCAACTTCTTGGCGATCTCGACGTCGAGGTCGTCGGCCGTGTCCTTCGCCTCCCAATAGCCGAGCGGCACGCGGATGTCGTGCAGCACCGTGCCGTCTGGATAGACGGTGGTCCTCTGTGACGTGACGGTGGGGTATTCCTCCAGGAAGACGAGCTTCTGGGCCTTCGACCAGTCGTCGAGCAGACGGCGGAAGGCCGGGCGGATGACCTGTTCGTTGACGACGCCCGAGAAGCGGCGGATGCGGTCGATCTCGTTCAGATAGGCTTGGACGAGCAACTGGCTCATGGATTCTCCCCAAGCGTGCATTAGAGCCGATGGCCGCCGATGGCGGAAGGGCCGAGGCACCCCCATTTCCGCCCCAATCCCCACGGACAAGTCGCCGACCCGCTTCCGCCCGGATGATCCGCCCCCTCCGATGCCCCTGAAGGTTCCCCGCTTTGCCGCCGCCTGGACGGATGCCCTCCCCCGGGCATGGCGGCGGCTGCTGCCCTTCGTCGTGGTTCTGGCGGCGCTGGCGGCGGCCCTGCCCTCGGCGCGCCCCGGCCATGACCCGCTGCGCCAGGCCGGCTGGGAGCGCCAGCACGGCGAGCCTGCCGTTCTTCGAGAGCCCGAGACGGTCCGCATCCTGCGGCGCGAGGCTCCCGACAACCGCGATCGCGGCGGTCCCGGCGGCGACGACACCGCCTCGCGGCCCAGCGCCCCGCGCCTCGCCGCTGACCTGTCGCCGGCTGCGGCCGCACCGGTCTCTCCGGCAACGCCGGCATACGGCCGCCGCACGGTGCGGCCCGAGCCGCGCGCGCCGCCGGCCCTCTCCGCCGCCTGACGCCACCCCTTTCATCGTCATCACCCGGCCGCGACCGGAGGTCCTCCCGCATGGGAGGCCCCGTCGCCAGCGCCTGTGCGCAGCCGGGCCGCTTATCCGAGACGTTCCATGTCCGACACGAGACCCTTTCCCACTCCGGGGGCATCCGCCCGTCCGCCCATCGAGATCGAGGCGCAAGCCACGGTGATCGAGGACCGCAGCCCCCCGCCGCCTCAACGCGAGGAGTTCGACGTGCTGAAGCTTGCTCCCACCCGCTACGACAAGTGGGACCGCCTCTATCGCAACGTGGTGCTGATCCTGTTCACCATCGCCATCGTGGTGGGGCTCTACTACCGCCACTGACGCGAGAGCTATGGGGCGGCGGCCGAGCCTGCCGCCCCGAGCCCGTGGCGCCGAGAAGAGCGGTTGACGCGGCGCGCGCGATCCATTACTTAACCTGTAAGTTAATTGCCTGACTGGTTCACCTCATGCCGCCCGATCCGCTGAGCGTCACGCTCTCCGCCCTCGCCGACCCGACGCGCCGCGCCATCCTGACGCGCCTCGCCGAGGGCGAGGCTTCAGTCACGGAACTGGCGGCGCCCTTCGCCATGAGCCTTCCCGCCGTCTCGAAGCACCTGAAGGTTCTCGAGCAGGCCGGGCTCATCAGCCGCAGCCGCGAGGCGCAGTGGCGCCCCTGCAAGCTCGAGGCTGCCCCGATGCGGGAAGCCTCGGAATGGCTGGAGCGCTACCGCGTCATGTGGGAGGCCAAGCTCGACCGCCTCGCTGACTATCTCGAGCGCACCGCCGCAGACGAAACGGCGTCCCTCACTTCACCCCCCGATGAAGGCCAAGCATCATGACCCCTCACCCCATCACACCCCATCTCAACGTCGTCGGCGGCGCCGAGGCCATCGCCTTCTACGTCGCCGCCTTCGATGCGCAGGAAATGGCCCGCATGCCGGCTCAGGACGGCAAGCGGCTGATGCATGCGGCGCTGATGATCAACGGCGGCCAGATCTTCCTGCACGACGACTTTCCGGAGATGTGCTTCCCCGGCGCGACCTTCGGCGCCCCGCCCCGCACCGGCGGCATCTCGGTGACGATGCACCTGACGGTGGACGACTGCGACGCCTGGTACGACCGCGCCATGAAGGCCGGCGCCACGACGGTGATGGCCCCGCACGACGCCTTCTGGGGCGACCGCTACGCCCAGATCGTCGACCCTTTCGGTCATTCCTGGAGCTTCGCCCACACCCCGTCCGCCAAGGGCTGAGCGGACATGCGCCGGAGGACCGTGATGACCTATGCCCTTGTCGCCATTCTCGTCGTCGTGGCCGGCATCCTCGGCTTCGCCGCAACGCGACCGGACGCCTTCCGGCTCGAGCGATCGATCCTGATTGCCGCCCCGGCCGACCGCATTCATCCGATGATCAACGACTTCCGGCGCTGGCCGAACTGGTCGCCGTGGGAGAACAAGGATCCCGGCATGGCCCGCACGCTGTCCGGCGCGGAGTCCGGCGTCGGCGCCGCCTATGCGTGGGACGGCAACAAGGACATCGGCGCCGGCCGGATGGAGATCCTCGAATCCAGCCCGGCACGGGTGGTCATCAAGCTGGTCTTCCTGCGCCCCTTCGAGGCCCACAACCTCGCCGAGTTCACGCTGACGCCGGAAGGTCCCGGCACGCGCGTCACCTGGGCCATGTCCGGCCCCCAGCCCTTCATCGGCAAGCTGATGGGCCTCGTCTTCAGCATCGAGCGCATGGTGGGGCCGGATTTCGAGACGGGCCTTGCCACCCTGAAGCGGCAGGCAGAAGCCTGACGCTTTAGCCCCTCTCTCCCCCTAAGACCAAGACAAGGAGTGCCTACATGTTCGGAGAACCGCAGAAGGAACACGCCTGGCTGAACCGCTTCATCGGCACCTGGGAGTATGAGCATGAGTGCTCCGTTCCCGACCAGCCGCCGGAGAAACTCAAGGGCCGGCAGACCTTCACCTCCCTCGGCGGCTTCTGGATCGTCGGTGACGGGCGCGGCCAGATGCCCGGCGGCGGCGAGGCACGCATGCTGCTGACCATCGGCTTCGACCCGGCCAGGGGCCGCTATGTCGGCACCTGGGTCGGCTCCATGATGCCCAACCTTTGGGTGTACGAGGGCGACGTCGATGCCGCCGGAACGACGCTCACCCTCCAGGCCGACGGGCCCTCGTTCAGCGGCGACGGCACGATCGCCACCTATCAGGACATCGTCGAAGTGAAGAGCGACGACCACTACGAGTTCCGCTCGCAGGTGCGCCAGCCGGACGGCTCATGGCACGTCTTCATGACCGCGGACTACCGCCGGGCGGCATGATCGCTCACACACGTTTGCGGAACATCAGGATCACCGCGACCGGCACCACGAAGCCGATGACCGTCGCGGTGATCAGAAGGCCGCCGAGCTCGCCGTAGTTGCCGCGGCCGATTGTGAAGACGTGGTTGAGGTATTTGGTCTGCAACTGGCCGGCGACGAGGGCCAGGTTCATCAGCGAAGCCATCAGCGCGAACCACGTCGCCCGCCGCCCCTCCGGCGCGTAATAGGCGATGAGTGTCAGAAGCGGGATCATCGACAGCTGCGCGAAGGGAGACGACGTCGCCGCATCCACCACGGCGATGGTGCGGGCGCCGAAGCCGAAGGTCGCCTGCGTCCAGTCCGCGAGCCCGTAGAACAGGCCGATGTTCGGCAGCGACAGGATGGTGCCGGCGACCGCGATCCAGAACAGCACAGCCGTGACCGAATATTCCGTGAGCTGCTTGGAGAACAGCCACATGGCGGCGATGGCGATGACCGCGCCGGTCTGGCGCAGGATGCCGTAGAAGGCCTCGTCGAACTTCAGGACGTCGAGCGACCACCAGAAATAGCCGTCGCCGACGCCGGGCGTCGCCCGGAAGGCGAAGATGATGATCGAGGCGAAGATGATGGAGCTGCGCGTCTTGGGATCGATGTCGCGAGTGACCAGATGGAGCATGGTCAGGACAACGGCCATCGACCCGACGAAGACGATCTCCTGGGCATAGGGAACACCGCCCAGCGCCACCGCGACGACAAAGCCGCCGAAGGCGATGCCGCCGCCGAGGATGCGCCAGTCGAGAGGACGGCGCTCGGCCTTTTCCGTCCGGGCGAGCATCACGCCGGTGATGGAGATGAGCGGAATGACCAGGCCGCAGAGGAAGACCTGCTCGCGGGTGAGATGCTTGGCGAGCCATCCCGACAGTCCCGCCACCGACAGGATGCCGACGCCGAGCGCGAGGCGCCCGAGCAACTGCACCATGCCGAGATCGGCGCGGATCTCGGCATCAGGCCGCGGATTGCCCGCTGCATCGACGCGGTCGACGACCTCCGACGACATGGCGTCGGCGACGACGTCCTGGATCACCGCGCCGAGGACGATGAGGAGCGCCCCGAGCACGAAGGCCTGGTCGGGACGCAGGGCGGCCAGCCAGCCGCCGGCGGAGCCGGCGAGCGTGACCATGCCGAGAGCCACCAGAACGGCTCCGATCAGCACGTAGGCGCGCCGCTGCGACCCGAAGAGCGGAACGGAATCGACCAGTTGGCCGAATACCATCTTGATGGTCCAGGGCAGGCTCAGCCACACGCCGATGCCGGCAAGGTCCGCCGGTGACAGGCTGAGGCTCTCCTTCACCCACATGTCGCGCGCGACGTCGATGATGCCGAGCGCGCCATAGGCGAAATAGACCATCAGCAGCGGCCAGTAGGCCTGCCGGATCGCCCGCACCGGACGGGCGACATTGTCGTGCCAGATCGACGCGAGACGTGCGGAAAGGCCTGTGGGAGCGACCGGATCGCCAGCGCCGGTGGTCATCAGGTTCACGCTCTCACGACATCGCTCTGCGGCATGCTCCTGTCTGTCACCGCGCCGGCCCGGGCGTCAATGGCTCCGCAGGGGCGTCAGCCCATGTTGCGCACCACGGCGTCGGCGAAGGTCAGGAGGCCCTGAAACGGCACGTCGACATCGGCGATCTCCGGCGCCCAGCGCTTCGGCTCGGCCGGAAAGGCTGCGATGCGCGCGCGGGCCTGCCGCATGGCGGTGAGGTAGTTGCGCGCCGAGCGCTCGAAGCCGATCATCGCCTGCGGCCGGGTGGCGCCGAAGGCTTCCGTCTCGGCAACGATGGGCTCGTAGGTCGCGAGCGCGGCATCCAGCCGCCCGAGATCGATGATCCCGCCGGCGCGCGGGAACACGGCCAACACCTTGCGGGCCTCCACGGTCGCGCGCCGGACATGCCAGCGCGCATCGCGGCCCGCGGTGCGCTCGAACGCGGCGAGTTCTGCGAGTTCGACGACCTCGCGCACGGGCTCAAGCTTCGCCCGGGCGTCCTGGCAGGCGGCGATAAATGCCGGCACGGCCTTGCGCAGGCGCGCGTGGAAGTCGCGCGCCTTCTCGCCTCCATCCTGCTTGTGCTGGCCGGAGGCGTAGTAGGCGGCCGCCTCCGTCACCAGCCGAGCCATGTCGCCATGCAGGCGGATGACAGTCTCCATCGCCGGATCGCATTCGGCGAGCACGGGTGCACGCCCCGCCTCGGCCTGCGCCGCCGCCAGTTCCCGCGTCAGGTCGCGCGGAGCATGCAGCCCGTTGATGCTGGTCTCCTGTCCGGTGGGACCGCGCTCCGGATTCACGAGGCGCGAGTAGCGCTGCCACATCGTCCGCATCTGCCCGGCGAGCGCGAGCAGGTCGGCATAAGCACCGACCTTGGCGCGCGCCCGCGCCAGATCTGCGCCGATCGCAGGGGCGCCGACCGCGCGCGCCGATGGAAGCGCCACGAAGGGGAGCCCCGCAAAGGCGAGCGCGATGCTGCGGCGGGAGAGCTGGGAGGACGAGAGCGAGCGGGACGGGGCAAAGCGCATGGCGGATCTCTCGGGAAAGGGAGCGTGTCAGCCCCCTCTCTCGCCCGCTGCCGTTTCGTGCCGGCGATCCCCGGCACGGCACGGTGTTTCAGTTGCTTCCGGACCGCAGCCTCACGCGATGTGGCAGGGTGTGCCCTTCGCGGCCGTGGCGCAGGCCATGGCCCCGAGCGTTTCGGCGATGCGCTCCTCACCGGCCTTGACGGAGGCAACCGGCCATTCCGCGAGGACCTGATCGGCGCGCCGGAACACCACCTTGAAGGGACGGGCTTCGAAAGCGCTCGGGCGAACTTCCGCTGTCAGCTTCATCGTGGCCTCCCTGGTTGATGCTGGACAGGATAGAGATGGAAGCGGCGACACTATGGCGCATCCCCGCAATTTTCGTGGAATGATCAAACATTTGCGAGCAGTCGGCTAAGTGTCAGCGCATCCGCCAGACGCCGGTTCGCTTGATCTCGAGGTCCTCTAGCTCCCGCGTCACCGGCACCTCGTATTCGGCCAGCCGGACGAGGCGGTCCCGGGGCAGATAGGTGCGGCCGGGGTCGCCGATGAGCACGCTGCGGCCCGAGGCGGCAATCGGACCGAGCCAGGCGATCATCGCCTCCGTCATGGACTTCTCGTAGCAGATGTCCCCGGCAAGGATCACGTCCCAGCTGTCGTCCCCGCCGGTCGGGTCCCGCGTCTCGGCAGCCACCACCACGCCGTTCGCCGCGGCATTGAGGCCGACGGCAGCCTCGCAGAAGGCGTCGATGTCCACCGCCGTCACCTGGGCGGCGCCCGCCTTGGCAGCGGCGATGGCGACGAGCCCCGATCCCGTCGCCACATCGAGGACGCGCCGCCCCTGCACCATCTCGGGATGGTCGAGCACGTAGCGGGCGAGCGCCTGCCCGCCTGCCCAGGCAAACGCCCAGAAAGGCGGCGGCAGGCCAATCTCGCCCAGTTCCTCCTCGGTCTTCTGCCACAGGGCCGTCGCTTCGTCGGCGAGATGCAGGACGATCTCCGGCGCGTGCGGGACGGCCATGAGCCGCGTGTTCGCGGTGATGAAGGCGGCGCGGTCGAGGATCATGGGGACTGGCAGCCTTCGGCGATTTCCGGGATTGTCAGCGACCACAGCCGCCGCACGGCGGCAAGCCCCGACCGGCGCCCGCCCGCGAGATCAACGAGCTTTCCATGGCCCATCTCCTCATTGTCGGCCTCGGCTATTCCTCGCGCGCGGTCGTGCGCGCCGCGGGCGCCCGCTACTCTCGCATCATCGCCACCGTCCGATCGGCGGAGCGCGCGGCGATGCTGAGCGCCTCCCTGGTCGAGGGGCAGGCTGTGAGCGTGATCCCTTTTGACGGTTCGTATGCATTGCCGCCGCTCGCCGAGGCCATCGCGGATACCGATGACATCCTCGTCTCTGCGCCGCCGGGCGAGAATGGCGATCCCGTGCTGACCGCCTGTGTCGATGCGCTCGCCGGCCATCCGCCGAAAGCCGTGGTCTATCTCTCGACCGTCGGCGTCTATGGCGACCATGGCGGCGGATGGGTCGACGAGACGACAGAGCCGAAGCCGGTCAGTCCGCGCAGCGTCGAGAGGCTCGCGGCGGAGCGCGCCTGGCAGGCCTTCGGGCGAGCGCATGGCGTGCCGGTCGCCATCCTGCGCCTCTCGGGCATCTACGGTCCCGGCCAGAACGCGCTGGTCAACATGGCCCGTGGCACCGCGCGGCGCATCATCAAGCCGGGGCAGGTCTTCAACCGCATCCATGTCGACGATATTGCGCAGGCCGTGCTCGCCTGCTTTGCGCATCGCTACGACGGCATCCTCAACGTGACGGACGATGAACCCTCGCCACCGCAGGACGTCGTCGCCTATGCCGCCGAGTTGCTCGGCCTGCCCGTGCCGCCCGACATCCCCTTCGAGGAGAGCGGCCTCTCGCCCATGGGCCGCAGTTTCTATGGCGAATGCAAAAGGGTGAGCAATAAAAAGCTGAAAGCTGAACTCTCCGTTAATCTCTTGCATCCAAATTTCACAGTGGCGCTCCGGGCATTGGCCGCCGGGGGCGACGGCCGGCAGCGCTGAGGAGTTCCGTAGAGTCATCCTGTTGTTGCAATGCAGCACAACGAAAGCAGTATTGCTGCGACGCACAAATCACGGAACCATACCCCAGTCGTTAGCCGCCCACTGATCCCCGACGGCCGGTGCCGCGGATGACGACCGTCACCCGAGCCTTCAGGGGTATGTCATGATGATCGACATCGGCATTGCAGACCTGGCCATCATCCTCATCGGCCTTGGCGTCGGCGCGGCACTCGCGCTCTTCGTCGTCGACACCGCGAAGCAGATGGACCTGCGCACCGACCCGTAAGGGCCGGGATCAGGACGCGTCGCCGGACAGAAGAAGCCGGCCCGCGGGAACGTTCAGGGCGTTCCACAACAACTGACCGGCCGCGCGGATATGGGGCGCGAGCGTGTAGGGGGCATTGACGGTCACCAGACCGGCTCCCGACAGGCGCTGCCCGTCCACGACGCGCCAGGTCGCCTCGATGGTGAGGCATTTCGGAATCGCGAGCTCGGCGATCATCCGGTGGAACCGCTTCACCTCCACGGGGTCCTTGACCGGATACCAGAGCACGAAGACCCCCGTCGCAAATCGCCGCACGCCGCTCGCCAGCGCCTCCGCCAGGCGATCGTAGTCGCCGCGCCGCTCGAAGGGCGGATCGATCAGCACGAGACCGCGCTTCTCCTTCGGCGGCAGGAAGGCCTTGGGCGCCAGCCAGCCGTCGATCTCGATGACCTTGGCGCGCTTCTCCGGTGCATAGAGGGCCGCAAGGGTCCGGAAATCCTCCGGATGCAATTCGCAGAAGGTCAGCCCGTCGATGGGGCGGGTCATCAGCCGCGCGATTTCGGGACTGCCGGGATAGTGGGTAAGCCGCCCATTAGGATTGAGTCGCGCCACCACGTCAAGATAGGGATCGAGAAAGGCGGCGAGCGGTTCGGGCAGGTCCTTGCCCCACAGGCGGCCGATGCCCTCCACCCATTCGCCGGTTCGCTCGGCCGGATCGGAGGTGAGATCATAGCGGCCGATGCCGGCATGGGTGTCGACGACGCGCAGCGGAGTCTCCTTCTGCGTCATGTGCGCGAGAATGAAGGCGAGCACCGCATGCTTGATGACGTCGGCCGGATTTCCGGCGTGGAAGGCGTGGCGATAGTTCATGGGCGCTAGGCTGTGACGGGCATTGCCACCGCGGTCAACGATTCATCCTTTCGCTGCGACGACGGCCCAGCCGGGAACCGGCCGCCCGGCCTCGCTTCGGATCGCTGCGGGCTCGAAGACGATCGGCGCCAGACCACCCGCCGCCAGCGCCGCGCGCACTGTCGCCTCCGCATGGGCATAGCGCAGCGCCGGGCCGAGGATCACGCCCTCCCCGGCGTGGGTCTCGACGGTGAAGGCACTCAAGCCCGAGGACGAGAGGACGCGGCCGATGTCACCCATGATCGGCGCGAGATCGGCGCAGTAGATGAAGACGTCGGCCGCCATCACGAGATCCGCCGAGCCATTCTCCCGGCCGGCGACGAAAAAGCTGAGGTCGCCGACGGACAGGGTGCGATAGACCCCCTTGCGGCGGGCCTGCTCTACCATGCGCGTCGACAGGTCGACGCCGTCGATCTGGCCGGCCAACGGTGCGAAAACCTCGCCAGCCAGGCCGGTGCCGCAGCCGAGATCGAGCATGCGGTCGAAATGCAGGTCGCGGCCGGAAGCGATGCAGGCGCGCGTCACGGCATCGCGCAGCATCTCAGGTCCCCGATAGGTCAGTCCGTCCCGCAACGAACGCTCGAAACGCGGCGCATAGTCATCGTAGAGGGCCGTGACATAGCCGGTCGACATGGCGGAACCTGCAGCGCCCACACCGAGTCGCGCCAGTTTCAACCCGGCCCCCATCGCATCGCCGGGGTCGCAGGCGACGGCTTGCCGGAAGGCCGCAGCCGCAGCCTCCGTCGCGCCGCGCGCCTGCTCCGTCTCGCCGAGCGCGAACCAGCCCGCCGCCCATCGCGGCGCGATCTCCAGTGCCTGCGTCAGAAGATCGGCAGCCGCCGCCAGATCCCCGTCCGCCCTGGCCGCGATGGCGTAGTCGTAGCGCCGGTCGGCCAGGAGGTCGCCCGAGGACCGGAAGGCCGGTGGCAGCATCAGTCGTCGGCCGAGAGCTTGCCCCTCGGACGCGCCAGCGCCTCGAAATGCCCGCGGCTTTGCAGCCACCATAGGAGGATCAGGCTGGGGATGGCGGTGAGGCAGGACAGGACGAAGAACCAGAACCAGCCGGTCTGCGCGGCGACGAAGCCGGCCGGTGCCGAGATGTAGGTGCGCCCTACCGCCGAGAGCGCCGAGAGCAGCGCATATTGCGTCGCCGTGTGCAGGGGCGACTGGCACAGCGCCGACAGATAGGCGACGAAAATGACTGTGCCGATGGCGCCGGTGAAGTTCTCCGCGACGATGACGAAGGCGAGCATGCCGTAGCTCGCGGGCATCACCGCCTGCAGGGCGAAGACGAGGTTCGAGCCCATCTGGAGAAGGGCGGCGAGCCACATGCTGGTCCGAAGGTCGAGGCCGCGCGCCACGAAGCCGCCGGCGAAGCCGCCGGCCAGCGTCGCTGCAAGGCCAAGGCCCTTCACGATCGCCGCATACTCCTCGCGGGTGTAGCCCATGCCGCGGATGACGAAGGGCCCCGTCATGGCGCCGACGAAGGCGTCGCAGAGCTTGAACAGGATGACGAAGGCGAGGATGGCGATGGCCGCGTCCCGCGTCAGAAATTCCGAGAAGGCGCCGAGAGCCGCTTTCCACACCCGCGCCAGTTGGTTCTCCCCGGCGAGGACTTTCGCCGCCTCCGCCGAGCGGGCCGGCTCGCGCGCCACCAGCGTCGTCACCATGCCGACGGCGACGAAGCCCGCCATCACCACATAGCCAAGGGTCCAGGCGGTCGCCTTGTCGAAGCCCTGGACCTTCTCGAAGAAGGAGACAATGAAGAGCGCCCCGGCGGTGGAGACCAGCATGCCTATGCGGTAGGCGGCGACATAGGCGCCAACGCCGGCCGCCTGTTCCGACACGTCCAGCTTTTCGACCCGGTAGGTATCGATGACGATGTCCTGCGTCGCCGAGGCGAGCGCCACCAGCACCGCGCCCAGCGCGATCATGAAGGGCGAGACGTCGGGGTTCTGGAAGCCAAGGAAGACGATGGCCGCCATTAGCATAATCTGGCTGAAGATCAGCCAGCCGCGGCGGCGTCCGAACAGGCGGCACAGGATGGGGATGTCGAGCGCGTCGACAACCGGCGCCCAGAGGAACTTGATCGTGTAGGGGGTTCCCACCAGCGCGAAGAGGCCGATGGTGGAGAGGTTCACCGAACTCTCGGCCATCCAGACCAGCAGCGTCGAGCCGGACAGCGCCAGCGGCAGGCCGGCCGAGAAGCCGAGGAACAGCACCACGAGCACATCGCGCCGGAAATAGACCGAAGCCGCCTCGCGCCAGCTTCGCCGCTCCGGCGCCGGATCGATGGCGGCCTGACCCGTGCTCATGTCGCCCTCCGCGTCCGTGCCATCCTGGCAGGTGACGCGATCATGGTTAACGAAGGCTCAATGCCAAGCCCTGCCGCGGCCGTCCCGGCCCCTCCACGCAGCTATTTGATGTAGCGGGCGAGCGGCGGGGCGATGCGCTCGACCACGAGACGGATCAGCACCGGCAGGAACAGGCCGGCGAGCGTCAGGACGATGAAATAGACGTAGAAGGCATTGCCTTCCCATTTCACCACGAGAAAGCCGAAGCCCTTCACCAGCCCGATGCAGATCGTGTTGAAAAGATAGATCGCCATGGTGTAGCGGCCGAAGAACAGGAAAACCCGGTCATTGGCCTCGGCGAGCTTCGCGGCGGCAAAGTGCAGGGCCGGGATCGAGGCCAGCGCCACGGCGAGGCCCGTCAGCGGATCGGCGAGCCATTGCGCGGCGATGAGCAGCGCGGCGAAGGCCACGACGATCAGCCAGCCGAAGCGGTCCAGCACCTCGCCCATCACCTCGCGCCGTTGGCCGACCCAGACGCCGATGAAGAAGAAGGCGGCGTGCCGCAGCACACGGTCGGCATAGAAAAGGCTCTCCACCTGCACCTGCGTCAGCACCAGGCCGACAGCGATGAGAATCGGCAGCAGGCGCGGAAGCGGCACGAGCACGAAGCGGAAGAGCAGCGAATAGACGAAGGCCGCGTAGAGATACCAGACCGAGGTGGCGGGGCTCCGCATTGTATGCACGAAGAGGCCGTCGAGGTAGGCGCCGAGGCTCTCCTGCGTGTTGTCGACGTGGACGATCTGGGAAAACACCATCTTGCCGGCGATGATGATCAGGCCGAAGGCGAAGAAGGGAACCAGCAACCGGTCCACCCTGCGGGCGATGAAGCGGCCCGCGCCTTCGCGCCTGTCGAAGCCGGCATAGCCCAGCACATAGCCGCTCAGATACATGAAGAACGGCATGTGGAAGAGATAGATGGCCGTCTTCAGGTGCTGGTACCAGTCATGGCCCGCCGGCGCCTGCTGCGAGACGACATGGCCGACAACGACGAGGACGATGCCGATGCCCTTGGCCGTGTCGATGTCGAGGAGCCGTGCGCGCTCCGAGGCCGGGGGCGCGGCGGCGGGTCGTCCGGCGGCGGCGATGGCGGGCGTCTCCATAGCGTCGGTCCGTTCAGGGCCGGGGCACTGCGCCCCGCCATGATGGTAGCGGCGGACCCTTAGCAAAGGCTTGGCTTCCTCTCCTCGCACCTGACATCCATTGCCGCTTTTTTGGGCGACGCCATCTGCCTCTTTTCTGGGCGTATTGCATGGCGGGTCTGATGGGCAAAAGGCGATCTATCCTGCCGTTGGGGCAGGACAAAGGATGATTCAAGAACGGACTCAAAGGATTGCGAGAAAATTTCGGTGCTGGCACGCGCGTTGCGAAGCGAGAGCGGCCATCGGGCAATGGTCTGGCTGCCGAGGTCCGAGGCGAACACCAGTAACGGGAACCCTCCATGTTGAACCTCAAATCAAAAGTGCTCGGCCTGTTCGCCGGCGCCGCTATGGCAGCCGGTGTTCTGGCCGCGCCAGCACAGGCGCAGGAGACGATCAAGGTCGGCATCCTGCATTCGCTCTCCGGGACCATGGCCATCAGCGAGACGACGCTGAAGGACGTGATGCTCATGCTCATCGAGGAGCAGAACAAGCGCGGCGGCCTGCTCGGCAAGAAGCTGGAGGCGGTCGTCGTCGACCCGGCCTCGAACTGGCCGCTCTTCGCCGAGAAGGCCCGCGAGTTGATCGCCCAGCACAAGGTCGCCGTGACCTTCGGCTGCTGGACCTCGGTGTCGCGCAAGTCCGTCCTGCCGGTCTTCGAGGAGCTGAACTCGATCCTCTTCTATCCCGTGCAGTACGAGGGCGAGGAATCCTCCCCCAACATCTTCTACACCGGCGCCGCTCCGAACCAGCAGGCGATCCCGGCCATCGACTATCTCCTCGCCGAAGGCGTGAAGCGCTTCGTGCTGGAAGGCACCGACTACGTCTATCCGCGCACCACCAACAAGATCCTCGAGGCCTACCTGCTCTCCAAGGGCATCAAGCCGGAGGACATCTCGGTCAACTACACGCCCTTCGGCCACTCCGACTGGCAGACGCGCGTCGCCGCCATCAAGCGCTTCGGCTCGACCGGCGTGAAGACGGCCGTCGTCTCCACCGTCAACGGCGACGCCAACGTTCCCTTCTACAAGGAACTCGGCAACCAGGGCGTCAAGGCCACCGACATCCCGGTCGTCGCCTTCTCGGTCGGTGAGGAAGAACTCGCTGGCATCGACACCAAGCCGCTCGTCGGCCACCTCGCCGCCTGGAACTACTTCCAGTCCGTCGACAACCCGGCCAACCGCGACTTCATCGCCCGCTGGCGCGCCTTCAAGAAGAACGAGCGTGCGGTCACCAACGACCCGATGGAAGCCCACGTCATCGGCTTCGCCATGTGGGTGAAGGCCGTCGAGGCCGCCGGCACCACCGATCCGACCGCAGTGCGCCGCGCCATGATCGGCATCGCCGTACCGAACCTGTCGGGTGGCATCTCCACCATGATGCCGAACCATCACATCACCAAGCCGGTGCTGATCGGCGAGATTCAGGCCAACGGCCAGATCTCGACCGTCTGGCAGACCCCCGGCACCGTGGTGGCGCAGGAGTGGTCGCCGCACCTCGAGGGCTCGCGCGATCTGATCGCCGACCATCGCGCACCGATGAACTGCGGCAATTTCAACGTCCGCACCGGCCGTTGCGGCGGCGCTCAGCGCTAGTTCCCGACCACACAAGGACAGGGCGCGCCGGCCGCCGGCGCGCCCCACCTCCCCTGCAAGTGCTTCCGAGAGGGCAGAGCTTGAGCGACACCGTCCGACGCCACTGGCCCTTCGCGCTCCTCCCGGTGATCCTCGCCGCCATCCTGCTGATCGTCTCGCCCGCGGCAGCGCAGGACAACACCGCCCTGACCCAGCGTTTCGCCACCGAAACGTTCAACGACATCGTCGGTGCCGTGAACGGCCTCGCCGCCTCCGGTTCGCCCCGGGCGGCTCCTGTCATCGAGGCCCTGCGCGACGGACGCCTCGTCTACCGGCAATCCGACCGCACCGTCTTCATACGCCGCCCCGACGGATCGTTCCTGTCTGCCGCGTCCGGTGAGCCGGCGGCCGACGTTGGCACCACCCGCCCCGTGCGTCTCAACAACAACGTGCGCCGCGCCATCGAGGCGGCCATGGGCGCGCTGACGCTGATGAACCCCGAACCGGCGCGCCGGACCGCAGCCGCCGAGGCGGTCTTCAAGTCCCGCGACGGCAACGCCCTGCCGGCGCTGGAGGCCGCCATCGGCCAGGAGCGCGACGCGCGCATCAAGCGGCTGATGGAGGAGGCTCGGGCCGCCATCCTCGTCGCCAACCCTCAGGCCCCCGAGGCGGATCGCATTGCCGCCATCGGCATCATCCAGCGCCGCGGCGATCAGGATGCGCTTGCCATGCTCGGCTCGCTGCCGGTCGATGCACCCGCACGGGTGCGCGAAGCTGCCGAGAGTGCCGCCGTCGGCATCCGCAGGACGCTGGCCGTCTGGGAGGCCGGGCAGAACGTCTGGTACGGCCTGTCCCTCGGTTCGGTGCTGCTGCTCGCCGCCATCGGTCTCGCTATCACCTTCGGCGTCATGGGCGTCATCAACATGGCCCATGGTGAGATGGTGATGATCGGCGCCTACACCACCTTCGTCGTCCAGCAGGCGATCCGCTCCGTCGCACCGGGCCTGATGGACGCCTCGCTCTTCATCGCCCTGCCCATGGCCTTCCTCGTCGCCGGCGCCATCGGCGTCGCCATCGAGCGGCTCATCATCCGTCACCTCTACGGCCGCGCCCTCGAGACGCTTCTCGCCACCTGGGGCGTCAGCCTCGTGCTGCAGCAGGCGGTCCGCTCCTGGTTCG
>CAZEZD010000017.1:0-18138 GCA_964516115.1 uncultured Hyphomicrobiales bacterium | reverse complement strand
TGTTGTCCGTCATTCATCCTGGGGCCGTCGTCTACACGCTTTTGCGTCATGAAACAGCCGGCGCGTGGTGACCATGATGCAGGATCACTCTTCACGGCGACGTGAACTGCGGTATCATGACCCTCTGTTTCAGGAGCGGCTGCGGGCCGTGGACCTCATGAGTATCAGCGACAGGCGCGTCATTGCCTTTCCCGGCACGGAAACCCCACCCTTCGGCCTCACCATCGTGGTGCCGGCCTACAACGAGGCGGAGGCTCTGCCCCACACCCATGCCAAGCTGACGGCTTTCGCCCGCAAGCTGAAGGACGAGCGGGGCCTCGCGGTCGAGATTCTCTATGTCGACGACGGCTCGCGCGACGGCACCTTCGCCGTGGCGCAGGGGCTGAAGGCCGAGGGCGCCGACGTCCAGGTCATCGGCTTCTCGCGCAATTTCGGCAAGGAGGCGGCCCTCCTCGCCGGCCTCGACCATGCCCGCTACGGCGCCGTCATCTTCATGGATGCCGACGGCCAGCATCCGACCCGGGTGGCCGAGACGCTGGTGTCGCGCTGGCTCGACGACGGCTACGACGTGGTCTTCACCTACAAGGCGCACCGCCGCGACGAGCCGCGCCTGCGCACGCTCTTCGTCAATACCTTCTATGGCGTGGTCAATGCCGGCGTCCGCCACAAGATCCCGGCCGATGCCGGCGACTTCCGTCTGCTGTCGCCGCGCGCCGCGGCGGCGCTTCGCCGCCTGCCCGAGCGCGGCCGCTTCTTCAAGGGCCTGTCGAGTTGGGTCGGCTTCCGCCAGATCGGCATTCCCTACGAGCCGGACGATCGCCAGCAAGGCGAAGCCAAGTGGAGCTTCTGGGGCCTGCTGGCCTTCTCGATCGAGGGGCTGACCTCGTTCTCCATCGTCCCGCTGCGGATGGCGAGCCTGCTCGGCGCGCTGCTGGCGGCGGCCGCCTTCTGCTACGGTCTCTACATCGTCGCCGAGACGGTCGTGCTCGGCCGCGGCGTGCCGGGCTACCCTTCCGTCCTCGTCGCCGTCACCTTCATCGGCGGCGTGCAACTGCTCATGATCGGCGTGCTCGGCGAATACATCGGCAAGATCCTCTCCGAGTTGAAGGGACGTCCGGTCTATCTCGTCGCCGAACAGGTGCTGAAGCGCGCGGCGGATCAGCCTGCACTGACCGAGGCGACCGGTCCGCTGGCGCAGGGCGACTGATCGTCCGGCCCGATCGGAAGTCCCGGGAATGAAGCGCCTGATCCTCTGCGCCGACGACTATGCCCTGGCGCCGGGGGTCTCGCGTGCGATCCGCGAACTCGCTGCGGCCGGGCGTCTCAACGCCACCTCGGTGATGACGCCGGGCCCCGATCTCGCGGCCGAAGCCGGGAGGCTGCTGGCCGTCGCCCCGGCCGGCTTCCAGATCGGCCTGCATGTGACGCTGACCGGCGGCCTCAGCCCCTTGACCGCACCGCGCTTCGCCATGGCCGAGGGCATCTCGCCCCTGCTGTTGCGAGCCCATCTGCGCCGTCTCGACCGGCCTGCGATCACCGCGGAGGTCGAGGCGCAGATGCGGGCTTTCATCGCCGCCTTCGGCCGCCCGCCCGCCTTCGTCGACGGGCACCAGCGCGCGCACCTGCTGCCGGCGATCCGCGACATCGTCGTCGCGGCGACCGAGCGCCACGCGTCCGGCGCCTGGATCCGCCAGTGCGGTGGCCCCCGCGGCGCGGGGGAGGGTGTCAAGGGACGCGTCATCGCCGCCCTGTCGCGCGGCCTCAGACGAACCCTCGCCCGCCATCACATCCCCACCAACCCGGCCTTCTCCGGCGCCTACGACTTCCGCCGCGCGACCGATTTCGCGACCATCTTCCCGCGCTTTCTCGATGGTCTCCCCGACGGTTCGCTGGTCATGGTCCATCCCGGCTATGTCGATGACCCGCTGAGGCGGGCTGATCCCGTCCACGCGCCGCGTGAGCACGAGAACGCCTATCTCGTGGGGGATCGCTTTCCCGCCGACCTGACCCGCGCCGGCTTCAGCCTCGCCTGACGCGAATCAGCAGGATCGCAATGTCTTACTTGCGAATTATTCGCAACAAGCTAGGGTGATGCGCAGAATCATCACCCGCGCCTTGTTGTCGGTATCTGCTTGCCGCCGACCGGGCCTCCCGCATACTCGGGACGGGACATATCGGGGGCTGCCCATGGATCGCATCGTTCTCGCAGCCGTGGCCGCCGTCCTGTGGGGCTCTCCCGCCTTCGCCGCCGATGTGTCGCGGCCCGCAGTTCCGGCCGCCGCCGAGGCCGCCGGCCCGGACGATGCCTACGGCTTTCTCGACGGCACAGGCGTCGGCAGCCCCGGCGACCGCGGCCTGACCTCCGAGACCACCGCGCGCTTCGGCAAGTTCGACGGCAGCTATGCCGGCATCAACACCAAGCTGGAGGCCGGCTGGACGCCGATCCAGCGCCTGCAGGTGTCGCTCGCGGTGTGGGCCGCCTATCACGACATCCGCAACAACACCGTTCCCGGCTACCCGAACCACAACCGCTTCGCCTTCGACGGCCTCGCCGGCCAGGTGCGCTATCAATTGCGCGAGCGCGGAGCGGGCGTTCTCGATCCGGGCCTGACGGTCGGCGTCGAACTGCGCTGGGGCCGTTTCTCCGAGGGCCTCGGCATCTCCGCCGAGCGCTTCGCCGCGACCTTCAAGGTGGCGATGGACGCCGCCCTCATCGCCGACCGGCTCTACGGTTCGGTCAACCTGAATGTCGGCCCGGGCACCGAGCGTCCACGTGGCGCACCCGGCTATGCCAACGATTCCGGCCTCGAACTGGGCGGCGCGCTCGCCTGGCGGGTCGGCGAGGGCTCCTCGACCTTCGTCGGCGGCAATCTGCGCTATGTCGCGGCCTATGCTGGCGCCTTCCTCAACCAGTGGGGCGGCCATGCCGTGCTCGTCGGCCCGACCCTGTTCCACAAGATCGGCGATGTCGGTCCGTTCAAGGACACCTTCGTCTCGCTCGCCTGGAGCGCCCAGGTCTGGGGACGCGCCGCCGGCGGCGCCACCGGCTCGCTCGACCTCGTCAATTTCGAGCGCCATCAGGTGCGCGTGAAGCTTGGCGGCGCCTTCTAGGGCCTTTGCTGTTGCGGGCCGCCATGGATCGGCCATAACTGGCCACGACAAGGCTCGCCGATGGCACGCTTCTTCTTCAATCGCAGGGGACAGGATCCCGAGACGGCCGACGCCTCGCGCCGGCTCACCGCGATGGTGCGCGCAATTCTCTCGCTGTCGGACGACGACGGCGTCACGGTGAGCGAGATCGCCTGCTCGCATCCCGAATGCGGCGACGCCGAAACCATCGTGCTGGTGATGCGGCTCGGCCGCCCGACCGAGGCGGTCAAGGTCGCGAAGGCCATGCGCCTCGTCAGCGAGGAGGAACTGCGCGAGGCCCTCGCCGGCATTCCCTCCGACGTGCCGTCCTGATGTCCCTCTTCCCTTCCGTCAGGTCGCGTGATTAATCGCGCCGCTGCCGTCAGACCAGCCTGCCCAAGTCCAGCCTTCCCAAGTCCAGCCTGCCCAAGTCCAGCCCCGGGGTTCCCTCATGTTTCCCATCGCCATCGCAGCAGCACTGGCCGCCACGGTGCTGGCCGGCGCCAGGGTCGCCGGCTGGATCGACCTGCCGCCCTATGTCTTCGCCCTGACGCTCGTTGCGGCGGGCGTTGCGTGGCTCTCGCGGCCCACCTCGACGCTCATCCGCGCCATCATCGGCTTCCTCGTCGTCTGGCACCTGGCGGCGCTGGCCATCCTGCTCATGAACGAGGCCGGCCTGATCTCTTCCGCGCTCGGTCCCTACCTGCCGACGCGCGCCAGCATCCTGCTCTCGGTGATCTTCGCGGTCGCCGTCTATGCCCTGAGTTTCGTCGGCACCATCCGCCAGATCACGAAACTCGCCGACCCCTTCTTCGAGACGCGGGACGTGGGCGTCATCCAGCTACCCTTCGGCCTGAGCTTCCGCATGCAGGAGCGCTATGTCGCGCACGCCCTGCTCTACATCCTGCTCGTCATCAATGTCGCGCAGGTGCTGGCGACGGTGCTCCTCAACCAGTGGAACAACCGCTTCTATACGGCCCTCCAGCAGCGTGCCGAGGCGACCTTCTGGGTCGAGCTGCAGTATTTCACCGTCGTCGCCTTCCTGTGGGTGATCCTCGCCGTCTATGAGCTCTACCTCACCCAGTACACGCAGATGCGCTGGCGCCGCTGGATGACCGGCAAGCTGACCGGCCACTGGCTCGACGACGGTGGCCATTACCGCATGCGTCTCCAGGGAAGTCAGGCCGACAACCCCGACCAGCGTATCGCCGAAGACATCCGCATGTTCACCGAGAACACGCTGGCGCTCATGATCCGCTTCTTTTCGGCGATCCTGTCGCTCTACGCCTTCGTGCTCATCCTCTGGGGCCTGTCGGCGAGCTTCAAGTACAACGTCCTCGGCATCGATCTGGAATCGATCCCCGGCTACCTCGTCTATGCCGCGCTGTTCGTCGCCATCTTCGGCACGGTCTGCGCCCATCTCATCGGCCGCCGGCTCATCGGCATCAACTTCCTGCGCCAGCGCTACGAGGCCGACTTCCGCTACGCGCTCGTGCGGGTGCGCGAGAACGACGAGCAGATCGCCCTGTTGAATGGCGAGAGCGCCGAGGGCCAGGGCCTCGCCCGCCGCTTCGCCAATGTCGTGTCGAACTGGTTCGACTACATGAAGTACACCAAGCGGCTCACCTGGTTCACGACCTTCGTCAACCAGGCCTCGGTGATCTTTCCCTTCGTCCTGCTCGCCCCGGCCTATTTCTCCGGCGCGGTGCAACTCGGCGCCCTGACCCAGACGGCAGGTGCTTTCGGACGGGTGGAATCGGCCCTGTTGATCTTCACCAACCTCTATGCCTCGCTTGCCGACTACAAGTCCGTCGTCGACCGTCTTACAGGCTTCGAACGGTCCGCCGCATCGGCGCGCCGGCAGCCGGCCCAGGCCATCGTCTCCGAGAAGAACGGCAACGCTCTGAAGCTCGCGGACCTGGCGGTGGCGCTTCCCGATGGCAAGGTGCTGGTTTCAGCACCGGATCTCACCGTCAATCAGGGCGACCGGGTGCTGGTCACCGGCCCGTCCGGCTCGGGCAAGTCGACGCTTTTCCGCGCCATTGCCGGCATCTGGCCGCACGGATCGGGCACGGTGTCCTCACCGAGCGGCGCCGAGATCATGCTGTTGCCGCAGCGGCCCTATTTCCCGGTCGCCAGCCTGCGCGACGCCGTGACCTATCCGTCCGAGCGCGGCGCCTATTCCGATGCCGACATCGTCGCGGCGCTGGAGGCCGTCAATCTCGCGGCCCTGACCACGCGCCTCGACGAGGAGGCCGCCTGGCACCAGATCCTCTCGGGCGGCGAACAGCAGCGCCTCGCACTCGCCCGCGCGCTGCTCTCGAAACCGGACTGGCTGTTCCTCGACGAGGCGACCGCGGCCATCGACGAGGCGGGCGAGGCCAATCTCTACAAGGCCATCTGCGACCTTCTGCCGAACGCGACGATCGTCTCCATCGGCCACCGCTCGACCCTGGTGAACTTCCACGACCGCCGCATCCATCTGGTCAAGGACGAGACGGGTCTCCATGTGGCGGCCGACGCACCCCTGATGCCCCTGGCAAAGGTCTGACGCGGGACAGGACGAGGTGGTCCGCTTTTCGGACCGCATTTGTCGCCGGGCCGTGTTAGCATCGGGTCATGTCGACGCATGGTCAGTTCTGCGCGGTGGCGCGCACCCAGGATCTCCTCGGCGGGCGGTGGACGCTGCTCGTGGTGCGCGAACTGCTGTGTGGTGCGCGCCGCTTCAATGACATCCGGCGCGGTATTCCCCGCATCTCCCGCACCATCCTGTCGGAGCGGCTGCAGGCGCTCGCCGCGGCCGGCGTCGTGCGTCGCAGCGAGGGGCCACACGGTCCCGAATATGAGCTGACCGAAGCCGGACGCGAACTGATCGGGATCGTGCAGGCGCTGGGCGTCTGGGGCCAGCGCTGGCTGCCGCGCCATGCCGACCGCGAGGAGATCGACCTCGATCCGCTCCTCCTCGACATGCAGCGCCGGGTCCGTCCGGCTGCACTGCCCGCCGAGCCCTTCGTCATCCGCTTCAATCTGAAGGAGCGGCCGGGACGCTTCCTCCTGCTGAAGGATGGGGACATGGCGCTCTGCGGGCATAATCCCGGCTTCCCCGAGCCCCTGTGCATCGGCGGACCGGTTGCCGCCCTCGCCGGCTGGTGGCGCGGCGACACCACCTTCACCGAGGCGCGGCGCCTTGGCCTCACCCTCACCGGGAACAAGGCATTCGCCGCGGACTTCCCCGGCTGGTTCGATCGCTATCTCTTCGCCGGCGTGGCGGCGGCCGCCTCCTGATCGGGTCCGGATTTCGGACCTGACGCGGCCGGCAGGCAGGAGCATCAACGGGTCGATGCTCCAACCTGTCGAGCCCGTCACCATGTCCAGCACCACGCTTCTGGCCATCCCGGCCCTTGCCCTCGTCACCTCCATCAGCCCCGGTCCGAGCAACGTCATGCTGCTCGCCTCGGGGGTGAACTTCGGCCTCCGGCGCACCATTCCGCAGATCCTCGGCATCACCATCGGGTTCAGCACGCTGCTGGTGGCGGCGGGGCTGGGGCTCGGCGCCGTCCTTCGCGCCGTTCCGTCGCTGGAACTCGCCCTGAAGGTTCTCGGCGGCGCCTACCTGCTCTATCTCGCCTGGCGGATCGCGGTCGCCCGGTCGATGGCGGCGGAGGCCAGCGCCGGCGCCCGGCCGCTGACCTTCCTCGAATCGGCGGCCTTCCAGTGGATCAACCCCAAGGCCTGGGTCGTGGCCCTGACGGTCATGGCGGTGCATGCCGACCCCGTCTCGCCCCTGGTCTCGGCGGTGCTGGTCGCTGCCGTCTTCGCCCTCGTGAACCTGCCGTCGATTTCTGTCTGGGCGGCCTTCGGCACGGCGATGCGCGGCTTCCTCGCCGACCCCGCACGCCTCAGATGGTTCAATATCGCGATGGGTCTGCTGCTCGCTGCGTCCCTCTGGCCGATGCTCCGGGCGTGATCTGCCCCTCGGTCAGAACGCCGGCTCGAAGGTCACCGTGCCGCGGACGCCGGTGAAGGTCATCCCGCGCGCGCCGTGCGGGCGCCAGCGGGTCGCTCCCTGGATCGCCCAGAAGATGGCACGCTCCTGCCGGTCGACCTCGCCGCCGCAGCGGCGTTCGATGAAGCTCAGCGGCCCGAAGCGGATGTCGCTCGGCCCTGCGTTGCGGCGATAGTCGGCGCTGACCGGATTGCATCCGCCGAAGCCGGTCATCCTCAGGCCCGGCGTGAAGGTGAAGGCCGGGCGGTCGCTCGCGACCGGCCGGCGGCCGTTGATCGAGACGACGGCAAGCCGCACGCCGGTCGGGAAGCTGTGATAGAGCATCACATCGGCGCGCGACGGCGGGCGCGGACGCGGCGGATCGCGTCGGCGCTGGGCCTCGGCGAGGCTGGTCGCGGCAAGCAGAATGGCGACAGCCAGCGCCGCCACCCTGGGCTTAAGGGTGCTGATCATCGTTCCCGTGTAGGCAGGAGCGGCTGTGGCTTCAAGCCGTGAGCGAGTCTCAGCCCGCCTGCAGCAGCCCTTCGCGCGCCCACGCCTCGCGCTTGCGGTAGATGGTCGAGGGGCTGATCTCAAGCGCCGCCGCGGCGCGCGACAGATTGCCGTCGAACGCCGCGAGAGCCTCCTCGATGATCCGCCTCTCCTGCTGCCAGTACGGCTCGACGACGGCTCGCGCCGTCGGCGGTCGCACGGCAGGCGCCGGCGGATCCCCGGCCGTGCCGCCGACCTCGTAGGACCCGTGCGCCAGCGCCAGCGGCAGCATGGGCGCGGTCACCCGGTCGCCGTCATGCATGACGACCAGCCGGCGGATGACGTTCTGCAATTGCCGGACGTTTCCCGGCCACTGGAACTGGGAGACGATACGGGCCGCCGCCTCGTCGAAACCGCGGAAGTGACGCCCCTCCTCGGCGGAAAAGCGGGCCAGGAAGGCCTCTGCCAGCGCCAGCACGTCGTCGCCGCGCCGACGCAGCGGCGGCAGGTGAACGGGCAGCACGCAGAGGCGGTAGTAGAGATCCTCGCGGAAGCGGCCGGCCGCGACATCGGCCAGCGGGTCGCGGTTGGTCGCGCAGATGAAGCGGACGTCAACGCGGCGGATGCGGGTGTCGCCGACGCGGCGCACCTCGCCGGTCTGGATGAAACGCAGCAGCTTGGTCTGCAGCGCGAGGTCCATCTCGCAGATCTCGTCGAGGAACAGCGTGCCGCCATCGGCGAGTTCGGCGGCGCCGGTGCGATCGTCGGTCGCCCCGGTGAAGGCGCCCTTCACATGGCCGAAAATCTCGCTCTCGATGAGGTCCTTAGGGATCGCGCCGCAGTTCAGCGCCACGAACCGCTCGGCCGGCCGGCCGGATCGCGTGTGGATCGCCTGGGCGGTGACCTCCTTGCCGGTCCCGCTCTCGCCGGTGACAAAGACGGGAGCCTTCGAGGGCGCGATGCGGCGGATCTGCTCGTAGATGTCGCGCATGACCGGAGACGCGCCGACGAAGCCCTCGAAGTCGGTGGCCTCGCGCCGCGAGGCTGGCAGGGCGCGGACAGCCGGGCGTTCCCTGTCGAGAAGCTTGGTCACGCGACGCGACAGGTCGGCCGCAGAAACCGGCTTGCCGGCGACATCGCTCGCGCCGCAGCGCATGGCCTCCACGGCGGTCGCCAGGGAAATGCGGGCGCTGGTGGCGAGGATGGGGCCCTCGTAGCCGGCGAAGCGGATGGTCTCGATGATGTCGGGCGTCGTCGCCGCGCCGTCGTCGAGGCACAGGACGACGAGGTCCGGGTCGCCGCGATCGAGGGCGGCGAAGGCGCGGTCCATGTCCTCGGCCTCGATGCAGGCGGCGATCGCAGCAAGCGCCTGGCCGACCATGCGTCGCGCTGCCGGATCGCCATCGATGACGAGGATGCGACGCGAGGCAGGCATAGTCGCGGGCTCTTCTGGGCCCAGGAAAGGCTTCATGGCCGGGCGACCCCTCACGCGGACCGAAATGCAACGGCCACACTGTCGACGATCAGGGTAAACGCGGAGTTTCCGCTCTCTTTCCAAACTGCGCTGTCAACGTCCCGAAACGGAACGGGCCCGCGTGAGCGGGCCCGTCGAAATCGTGTGCTGCGAAAGAGCAGGGGCGTCAGAGACGGCCGCCCTCGCCGCCGGGGCCGCGACGCGGGCCGTCCTGGTGACGCTCCCAGCCGCCGCCATGACCGCCCCAGCCGCCGCGGCCGTGGCCGCCCATGCCTTCGCCGCCCATGCCGCGTCCGCCCATCATCATGCCGCGTCCGCGCCACATGCGGTCCAGCCGGCGCTTCTGGGCGTCGTCGAGGGAGGCGTAGAGCGGACCCGCCGCATCGGCGAGCTTGCGCATGCTGGCGGCGTTCTCGCCCATGCGGTCAGCGGCCGTGCGCAGGCGCTGCACCGGGTCGGGACGGGCGGCGTCGCTATTCTGGCGCATCTCGCTCCGGCGTTGCATCCGCTCGGTCATGCGCTGCATGCGCTGGGCGGAAGCCTCGCGCAGGGCAGTCTCCATGGCCGGCCAGTGCCTTTCCTGGTCCGGGGTAAGGCGCAGCATGGCCTTCAGGCCGGCGATACGCGCATCCGTCATGGCGGCGCGATCCTCCGGCGTCATCTGCATCATGCGGCCGGGGCCACGCTGGCCGCCTTCCGCTCCGGGGCCGCGCGGGCCGCCGGGGCCCGGCTGCGCGACGGCTACGGCAGCAATGGCCATGGTGGCCACGACGCCGGCGGCAATGATCAACTTCTTCATAGTGGAATCTCCTCGTGGGGTCGCCCCGATCCGATGAGGAGAATCTACGCCATGGCCGCGCCGGGACCGAGTTAAACTTCGTTCATGTGCGGGCCGGCGATCAGGAAGCCGGCTTCTTGCCGAACTGGGCGAAGAGCGTCTCGAGTTGCGCCAACTGCTGGTCCTGCATTTCGCGGCCGGTCTCGAACATGCGGCCCATGGTGGCGGTCCAGGTGTCGGCCGCCTGCTGGCCGAGTGTCCGCGCGCCGGAAGCCTCGCCGGAGGACGGCTGCGGATTCATCGAGGCGGCGAGCAGGGGATTGGCCGCCTGCATCTGCCGGCTGAGCTCCATCAACTGGTCGAGCCCGGGAAAGCCGGCGGTCTGGCCCGGCTTCTGCGCCGTTCCCGCTCCGAAGAAGTTGGTGAACATGCCCATCATGCCGCCGACCGGATCGGCCGCTGCCGTCGCCTGCGGCGGCATCATCTGCGTGATCATGGCGGTGATCATGTCGCCGAGTGGGTTCTGGCCGCTCATAGCGCCCTTCATGAGCCCGCCCATGATGAGCGAGGCCATGAGCGGCATGACCTGCTTCATCATTTCCTGGCCCATGCCGGTCGCCGCCGCTGTCTGCTGGGCGATGGCCTGGGTCAGTTCCGGCGTTCCGAAGATGCGGGTCAGCGCCTGCTGGCCGGCCGTCATCATGGACTGGCCCGCGCTCATCGGCGTCTCGAACATCTGGGCGTAGTTCGGCCCTGCGGTGAACAGCCCGAGCAGATTGGCCATGTCGGCCGGCGACTGGGTGGCGCGGTTGAGGCCGAGCGAAAAGGCTGGCAGCAGCGCCTCCATCGCGGTCTTGGCCTGCTGGGGCGCCATGCCGAACTGGGTGGCGAACGTGTCGAAGCCCTGCTTCCCCGTGGCCTGGGCGAGGATGTCGGCGAGGTTGAACATGATCACGGCTCCCGCGGGAGCCGATTCCCCGACGCCCTTCGGAAGCCATCTAACCACGCTGCCGGTTCAGCGTCACGAGCCGGCCGTTGCCCCCTTGCCGGAGGTGAAGGGCGACAGCCCGCTGACCGGCCCGCCGGGAGACGGTGGCTCCGATGGCGGACGGGTCGCCATGCCGTCGATGACGCGGAAGCAGATGGCGATGGAGAGGATGCCGAACAGGATGCCACCGCCGGCCTGACCGGCGATGATGCCCTCGGCGCCATGGTCGGGACCGGCGATCCAGGCGCCGGCCCAGGCGAAGGGGATGGTGCCGAGCGTGGCACGGCCCCAGTTCAGCGCGGTGGAATAGGTCGGAAAGCCGAGATTGTTGAAAGCCGCATTGCCGACGAAGACGGCGCCGTTGAAGGCCCAGGCGAGCGAGGCATAGACGCAGAAGAAGGCAATTACCGCGGCGGCCATGCCGGTGGCGTCGAACAGGCGGATGATGTGATCGGAGAGCAGCAGCAGGATCAGCCAGACGGCAATGCCGTAGAGGCTGAGGAAGACCAGTGCATCCACCAGCGCCTGCCTCACCCGCGGATAGAGCCGCGCCCCGACATTCTGCCCCATGATCGGGCCGATCGATCCGGATAGCGCGAAGAAGGCGCCGAAGGCGACCGGCACGAGCCGGCCGAGAACCGCCCAGCCGGCCACCGCGCTGTCGCCATAGCGCGCGATCATCGCCGTCACGATGCCGTTGCCGAAGGGCGTCGCGACGTTGGTGAGAACTGCGGGAATTGCGATCGCGGCGATCGGCCTGACGTCTCCCAGAACGGCGGCGAGCTGGGGCGGCGCCGTCAGCCGGTGAACGAGCGTCACCCCGCGCATGCCGATCAGCGCCATGGCGATGCGGGAAATGATGGAGGTGACGGCCGCGCCGTCGACGCCGAGGCCCAGGAAGAAGATGAAGAAGGGGTCGAGGACCGCCGTGACGATGCCGCCCATCAGCGTGACCCACATGGCCCGCCGGGCATCGCCCACCGCCCGGAGGATCGCCGAGTACATCATGCCGAGACCGAGGAAGACGGTCGACGGCACCACCATCCAGAGGAAGCGGTCGGCGATGGCGAGGGTGCGCCCGGTCGCGCCGATGGAGGAGAGGATCCGACCGGAGAAGGGCAGCATGGCCGCCGCGAGCAGGACCATGGCGATGGCCATGACGAAAAGGCTCGATGTGGCGAGCCGGCGTGCCTTCTCGCGGTCCCCGGCTCCCAGCGCCCGTGACACGAGGGCGGTCCCGGCGATGGAAACGCCGATGGCGAAGGATGTCGTGAAGAACAACACAGTGCCGGCATAGCCGATGGCGGCCGCCAGCTCCTGCTCGCCGAGCTGGGCGATGTAGAAGAGGTTGAGCAGGTCGACCAGGAACACCGCCATCAGCCCGACAGACCCGGTCAGGGTCATGACGATGACGTGGCGCATCGTCGGCCCGTGCGTGAACTTGCCCGGCACGCGGACCGGGGCGGCGGCGGTCATCCTGAGAACCTCGTCTCGTCCGCCAGCACGTCCTCGGCCTCGGGGTTCAGCGCCTGGGCCTTGCGGGCCGGTTCGGTCAGCGGCTCGGGCGTCATCCGCTGCTGGTGCATGAGATGGGCGCCGGCCTGCAGGCCTTCGTGCATCTGAAGTTCGAGGCGGGCGGCGTCGCGCTTGCGGACGTCCGAAACGGTCTGACGGGCGATCTCCCGGTCGATGCCGAGCGCGACGAGAGCCTCCTTGCCGAAGGTGAGGGCGCTCTCCAGGACCTCGCGCATTTCGTAATCCACGCCTTCCTTGCGCAGCGCCAGCGCATGCTGGCGGTCGAACGAGCGGACGAAGAGCTTGGCCAGCGGGAATTCTGCCTTCACGAGCTCGACGACCTTGTCGGCGGCGTCCTGTTTGTCGACGCAGACGCAGATGAGGCGCGCGCTGCCTGCTCCCGCCGCCCGCAGGACGTCGAGGCGGGTGCCGTCGCCGTAGTAGATGCGGAAGCCGAAATTGCCCGCCGCCTGGATCATCTCCACGTCGTTGTCGATGATCGTCACCTCGGCGCGTTCCGCCAGCAGCGCCTGCGAGACGATCTGTCCGAACCGGCCGAAGCCGATCATCAGTACCTCGCCGGTGAGGCCTTCCGCGACCTCCACGCCGTCCAGCGATTGCCCGGCAGGCGCGGGAACGAGGAAGCGCATGCCCATCAGCGCCAGCGGCGTCAGCACCATGGAGATGATGACGATGGCGGTGAGCGTGGCATTGGCCTGGCCGTCGATGAGGCCCGTGCTGGTCGCCGCCGCATAGAGCACGAAGGCGAATTCACCGCCCTGCGCCATCATGATGGTGCGCTCCATCGCCTCGCCGTGGCTGGAGCGCAGAAGCCTTGCGACGGCGTAGATCCCGATGCCCTTGGCGATCATGTAGGCGGCGACATAGGCGGCGACGAGCTTCCAGCCGGCGATCACCACCGACACGTCGAGCGACATGCCGACTGCCATGAAGAAGAGACCCAGCAGGATGCCGCGGAACGGCTCCACATCTGCCTCGAGCTGGTGGCGGAAGGTCGATTCCGACAGCAGCACGCCGGCAAGGAACGCGCCCATGGCCATGGAGAGGCCGCCGGTCTGCAGCGCCAGGGCCGATCCCAGCACCACCAGCAGGGCCGCGGCCGTCATCACCTCGCGCGCGCCATATGAGGCGAGGAACCGGAACAGCGGATTGAGCAAATAGCGGCCGGCGACGATCAGGGCGGTAACCGAGCCGATGCCGATGGCGACCGCCGTCAGCCGCGAGACGAGGTTGCCGTCCTGCGCGCCGGTCACGGCCGGGGCGAGGAAGGCGACGAGCGCCAGCAGCGGCACGATGGCGAGATCCTCGAGCAGCAGGATCGAGACCATCTTCTGTCCGGGCGGGGTATTAAGCTCGCCGCGCTCCTCGAGCGTCTGCATGACGATCGCGGTCGAGGTCATGACGAAGCCCACGCCGGCGACGAAGGACACGGCGGGCGGGAAGCCGCCAGCGAGCCCCATCAGCGTCAGCAGCCCGGCGCAGACTCCGACCTGCAGCAGTCCGAGCCCGAAGATCTGCTTGCGCAGGCTCCACAGCCGCGCCGGGCGCATCTCCAGGCCGATGATGAAGAGGAACATCACGACGCCGAGTTCGGCGATGTGGAGAATGGCGGCAGGGTCCGAGATGAGCCTCAGGCCGAAGGGGCCGATGGCGAGGCCCGCGGCGAGATAGCCGAGGATCGAGCCGAGGCGCGCCCTGCGGAACAGCGGCACGGCAATGACAGCAGCCGCCAGCAGAGTGACGGCGGGAACGACGAAGGCGGTAGGGGAGTGTTCGACGGCCATGCGCTCGCGGGGGCTTTGCGGGAAGAGCGTTCAATCTAGGCGGAACTCACAGGGGCTGCACCCTTGGAGTTTCACGCATCGGGCGCGCGAGACTCTCAGCCCGTGCCGCCGACGGTGATCCTCTCCATCTTCAGCGTCGGCTGGCCGACGCCGACCGGAACCCACTGGCCGGCCTTGCCGCAGGTGCCGATGCCGGTGTCGAGACTCATGTCGTTGCCGACCATGGTGACGCGCTTCATGTCGGCGGGGCCGGAGCCGATCAGCATCGCGCCCTTCACCGGCGCCCCGACCCGGCCGTTCTCGATGCGGTAGGCCTCGGTGCACTCGAACACATACTTGCCCGAGGTGATGTCCACCTGTCCGCCGCCGAAGCTGACCGCATAAAGCCCGTTCTTCACGCTGGCGAGGATCTCGTCCCTCGTATGGCTCCCCCCAAGCATATAGGTGTTGGTCATGCGCGGCATGGGCGCGTGGGCATAGCTCTCGCGCCGGCCGTTGCCGGTGGCGGCGACGCCCATCAGGCGGGCGTTCTGGCGGTCCTGCATGTAGCCGACGAGTCGGCCGTCCTCGATCAGCACGGTGCGGTGCGAGGCCGTGCCCTCGTCGTCGATGGAGATCGAGCCGCGCCGGTCGGCGATGGTGCCGTCGTCGACGACGGTCACGCCCTTCGCCGCCACCATCTCGCCCATCAGGCCGGCAAAGGCCGACTGGCCCTTGCGGTTGAAGTCGCCCTCGAGACCATGGCCCACCGCCTCGTGCAGCATGACGCCGGGCCAGCCCGGACCGAGCACCACATCCATCTCGCCGGCCGGGGAGGGGATGCTCTCCAGATTGACGAGGGCCTGACGGATCGCCTCGTCCGCCGCATGCTTCCAGCGGCCCTCGGTGATGAACTCCGCATAGCCGGCGCGTCCGCCGAAGCCGTGCGAGCCGGATTCCTGCCGGTCGCCGGAGCCCGCCACCACCGAGACGTTGAGACGCACCAGCGGCCGGACATCACGGAAAAGCTCGCCGTCGGGGCGCAGGATCTCCACCACCTGCCAGGAGCCGGCCAGCGACACGGTGACCTGCCGCACCTTGGGGTCTTTCGCCCGGGCGTAGGCGTCGATGACCTCCATGAGCTTCACCTTGTCGGCGAAGGCCGGCGCGTCGAGCGGATTGTCGTCGGCATAGAGACGGATGTTCGAGCGTACGGGGCCGGCCGCCAGCGTTCCCGCATAACCGCCGGCAACCGCCTTGACGGTCTCGGCGGCGCGCTTGAGCGCGGCTTCGGAAACGTCGGAGGAATGGGCATAGCCGACGGCCTCGCCCTTCACGGCGCGCAGGCCGAAGCCCTGGCCATTGTCGGTTCCGGCCTGCTTCAGCCGGCCGTTGTCGAACAGCAGGGATTCCGACTGCTTGTATTCGAGGAAGAGCTCGCCGTCGTCGGCGCCGGCCAGGGCATTGCCGAGAATGGCGCGGGCGGCCGCCGGATCGAGATCGGCGCGGGCAAGCAGGGACAGATCGGCCATGACGGCTCCGGCACGTTGGGGCGGATATCTGAGGTCTATCTAGTGCTCCCCGCGGTGCTTCGCGAGCCCGCAGGGTGGCCGCGCCGTCAGGGCAGGGCCTCGAAGCCCGGCTTGAAGCCGTTCAGCGACACCGGAACGCCGATCCCCTCTTCCGGGGTCTGGAAGATGATGAAGGTGGCGGACTGGCCGCTGCTCATCTGGTTGAGCAGGTTGTCGTCCATCACCACAAGGGCCTCGCAGCCCGAGGGCAGGCAGCGCTCGAACTGGACGCGGCCGACATTGTTGCCGTCGATGGTGAGGCCGAGCCCGGAGGGCAAGAGGACGCCGAGCGGCGCCAGCACCCGCATCAGCCGGCTCCGGCGGTCGGCGGTCTTCAGCACCACCACCACCAGCCCGACATTCGGACGGTCCTCGGCAGTGACATGCTGCCACAGGGCGCATTGCTCGGCGCGGGCGCCGGGCGGCGTGTCGCAGCGCACCTGCCAGTCGCCGTGGGTCGCGCGGATGGCGCCCTGCGCATGGGTGCCGCCGGTTCCGGCGAAGGACAGCGCTGCGGTCAGGGCAAGAACCGCCGCCTGATGGGCGCCGCGCAGGCGCCGCCGATGCACCGGTCCGTCCGCATGTCCCGATTTCGGCTGAGACGTCCGCATGGTCATCCGTGGGGCTCCAGGGTGATGGCTGTCCGGGGCTCAGGGCGCGGGGCCCGCAAGCGAATCGCCGCGCCGCCGGAGACCGGCCGGCGACGGTGCGAGGGACCATTCCCCTGCAATGGTGTCAAGATTATGCGTCCGCGGCCGGGGTCTCATGCAGGTTTGACGCGGCAGCGCCGCCTTTGCCCCGAATTCGCCCTCCCGGCGGCAGGCAGCATCAGACGGGCATCCGGACCCTGCGGCGCCGACTTGAATGGCTCTAAGGGCGACATTGCGAGCCTGGAGTTTTTGTGTTTCAAGGGGCCAGTGAACCCTCGGCCTGATCGCTTGAGCGATGCATTGATCAAGAATGCGTCCCCGGTCGTAGTGAGAGTGTCACTGAGGTTGCGGCGCGCGATCCCCCGATCCGCCGGAGCCGCAAGCGGCGAACGAGACAGGATCGAAGTCCAGCAATCTTCGGTCCGCGGTATGGAGCGGATGAACATGGGTTTGGCGATGCTGAACGGCACGTCGGCGGCACGGGGCGGGATCGCCGCCGGGACGCGCATGTCGGGTATCTTGGCACTCCTTATGGCAATGACGGCGGCTCCGGGCCTTGCGCTGGCTCAACAGCCCGGGCTCGGACAGCCGGCTCCCGGCGGACTGGGTCTGCAGCAATCCGCCTCGCCGATCATGGATTTCATCCATTTCTTCCATGACGGGTTCCTTCTGCCGATCATCACCGTGATCTGCATCTTCGTGGCAGGCCTTCTGGCCTATTGCCTCTTCCGCTTCTCCGAGAAGCGCAACCCGACGCCCTCCACCACGACGCACCATGTCGGCCTGGAAGTGGCATGGACGGTGATTCCCGTCCTCATCCTGATCATCATCGCCATTCCGTCCTTCCGTCTGCTCTATCAGCAGCAGGTGATCCCGCGCGCCGACATGACCATCAAGGCGACCGGTTCGAGCTGGCGCTGGTCCTACGACTATCCTGATCACGGCAACTTCAACTTCGTCTCCAACATGCAGACTGACGCTGAGCGTCAGCAGCGCATCCGGGCCGGCGCTCCCGCCAGCGAGGTGCCGCGCCTTCTCGCCGTGGACAACGAGGTCGTCGTTCCCGTGAACAAGGTCATCCGCGTCCAGGTGACCTCCTCGGACGTCATGCACGCCTTCGCGGTGCCCTCCTTCGGCATCAAGATCGACGCCGTGCCGGGCCGCCTCAACGAGACCTGGTTCCGCGCCACCCGCGAGGGCATCTATTTCGGCCAGTGCTCCGAGCTCTGCGGCAAGGATCACGCCTTCATGCCGATCGCGGTGCGTGTCGTTTCCGAACAGGCCTTCGCCGCCTGGGTTGAGGAGGCGAAGAAGAAATTCGCCTCCGCCGACCGCGCGACCACCGTCGCGGCTACCGAAATCCCTGTGGCGCGCTGACGCGCCGCCTCCCGAGACGATACCTGTCGAGGATCGAACCCATCATGGCTGAGGCTCACGCGACCGCCGGTCACGACCATCACGACGACCACGCCATTCCCACCGGGTGGCGACGCTACATCTATTCGACGAACCACAAAGACATCGGCACGATGTACCTGATCTTCGCGATCTTCGCGGGGCTCATCGGGTTCACCCTGTCCATCGGCATCCGCATGGAGCTGATGGAACCGGGAATGCAGATCTTCTCCAATCCGCACACGTTCAACGTGTTCACCACCGGCCACGGCGTCATCATGATCTTCTTCATGGTCATGCCGGCCCTCATCGGCGGCTTCGCCAACTGGTTCGTGCCGATCATGATCGGCGCGCCGGACATGGCCTTCCCGCGCATG
>CAZEZD010000016.1:0-18388 GCA_964516115.1 uncultured Hyphomicrobiales bacterium | reverse complement strand
TCAACGAATCCAAGGAATTCCGCGACTTCATGTCGGCCCGCGGCTTCGGCGTGAAGTGGGCGGACGGCGCCGGCTTCGCCAAGTTCATGGATGAAGGCAATACCGCCATGGGCGTCGCCATGAAGGCGGCCGGTCTCGCCCGCTCGGCCTGATGCATCGCACGGAGCGGCCTCCTCGTCGGGGCCGCTCCGTCCCTTCCCCGCGGCGAGGGCCTTCCCGTGCGCTTCAACGATCTTGTCAGCGGGGCGATCATGATCGCCGCCGCCCTTCTCGTCATCGTCCTGACGCTGAAGTTTCCGGAGTTTCCCGGCCAGAACTATGGACCGGCGGTGTTCCCGCGCCTCCTGGCTGTGCTGCTGATCGTGTGCGGCCTTCTTCTCATGGTTCGGGGCTATGGGGCATGGCGCGCGGGCGAGTCGCTCGCCGACATCCCCGAATGGGCACGTGACCCGGCCAACGTCATCTCCGCGCTGCTCGTCCTGGGTGCCGCGCTGGCCTACATCCTGGTCCTCGATGCGGTCGGCTTCGTGCCCCTGACCCTCGTCGTCCTTCTCGTCCTCCTCCTCTGGTTCAGGGTCCGCGTGCCGGTCGCCGTCGCCACGTCGCTGGTCGCGGCCTTCGGCATCAACTGGTTCTTCGCCAGCCTGATGCGCGTGCCGCTGCCGCGCGGCCTGATGGACTGGTTCCTGTGAGGACGCCCCGATGACCCTCGACATCCTCCTGCAGGCCTTCGCGCTCGTCTTCCGTTTCGACGTCCTCGCCATCATCATGGGCGCAGCGATCTTCGGCATGTTCGTCGGCGCCATGCCCGGCCTCACAGCCACCATGGCCACCGCCCTGCTGATTCCGGTCACGTTCTTCATGGACCCGGTGCCGGCGCTGGGAGCCATCGTCACGGCCACCGCCATGGCGATCTTTGCCGGCGACATTCCCGCCGCCATGCTGCGCATGCCCGGAACCCCCGCTTCGGCCGCCTATACGGACGAGAGCTACCTGATGGGCAAGAAGGGGTTCCTCGATCTCAACCTCGGCACCAACCTCGTCACCTCGGTGCTCGGCGGCCTCATCGGCGTCGCCATCCTGGTTCTGGCCGCGCCGGCGCTCGCCGAGTTCGCACTGGCCTTCTCCAGCTTCGAATACTTCTGGCTCGCCGCCCTCGGCCTGACCTGCGCGGTCTTCCTTGCCACCAACGATCCCCTGAAAGGCTTCGCCTCGCTCTTCCTCGGCCTTGGCCTCGGCACCATCGGCATCGACCCGGCGGCAGGCTTCCCCCGCTTCACCTTCGGCTCGGTCGAGCTCATGCAGGGTGTCAGCTTCATCCCGGCGATGATCGGCATGTTCGCCATTTCGGAACTGCTGCGCGGTGTCACCAGCATGCAGGCACCGACCGAGATGATCACCCAGCAGGTCGGCAACGTCTTCAAGGGCGTTGGCGGGGTGTTGCGAAAGTACTGGGTCAACTTCCTGCGCGGATCGGGCATCGGCGTGGTCATCGGCGCGCTGCCGGGGGCGGGCGCCGACATCGCCGCCTGGATCTCCTATGCGGTGTCCAAGCGCTTCTCTAAGGAACCTGAGAAATTCGGCACCGGTCACGTCGAGGGCATTGTCGACGCCGGCGCCGCCAACAATTCGGCGCTCGCGGCGGCATGGATCCCGGCTCTTGTCTTCGGCATTCCCGGTGACTCGATCACCGCCATCGTGATCGGTGTGCTCTACATGAAGGGCATGAACCCCGGTCCCACCGTGTTCCTGCAGAACCCGCAGCTCATCTATGCGGTGTTCATGATCTTCGTCCTTGCGAACCTCCTGATGCTCCCCCTCGGCTGGGCCATCATCAAGTCGGCGAAACAGGTGCTGAAGGTGCCGAAGAACATCCTTCTCCCGATGATCCTGATCTTCTGCGTGGTCGGCTCCTATGCCATGACCAATTCGATCTACGGCATCATCATCATGCTGGTGCTGGGCGTCTTTGCCTTCATGCTGGAGGAGAACGGCTTCCCCGTTGCGCCGATCATCCTCGGTCTCGTGCTGGGGGAAATGTTCGAGCAGAACTTCATCACCTCGATGATCAAGTCCGACGGCTCGTTCCTCGCCTTCTTCGCCCGGCCCATCGCCGGCATTCTCGGTGTCGCGACCATAGCCATCTGGCTCATCATGCTCTGGCGCATGGGCCCCTGGAACAAGCTAAGCCGGCGGCGGCATGACGTTTGACCGCCGGGAGTGAGGCTGCTAGCCGGGGTGGATGTCCGCCTATCGCCTCGTCATCTTCGATTTCGACGGTACGCTCGCCGACAGCACCGACTGGTTCTTCGGGATCATGAACGGGGTGGCGCGCCGCTACGGGTTCCGCGAGATCGACGCGGCGGAGCGCCAGGAACTGCGTGGACGGCCGAGCCACGAGGTCATCCACGCCCTCGGCGTGCCGATGTGGAAGCTCCCCATGATCGCGGCCCATATGCGCGGCCTTGTCAGGGAGAATGCGGATCGCATCCCCTTGTTCCCTTGGGTGCCGGATGCCCTCCGGCGCCTCGCGGACGCCGATCTGACGATGGTGATCGCGAGTTCGAACGGGAAGGACACGATCCTTCGGATTCTCGGTCCTGATGCGGCGGCGTGTGTAGCGGCTGTCTCGGGTGGTGCTTCGCTGTTCGGCAAGGCGGCAAAATTCCGAAAGCTGATGAGGCAGTTCGGTGTGGAACCCGGGAGTGTGGTCTCCGTCGGCGACGAGGCGCGGGATATCGAGGCGGCCCGCGAGGCCGGCATCGCCAGCATCGCCGTGACCTGGGGCCTTGCGACGCGGCCCGCCCTGGTGGCGGCGCAACCGACGATGATCGTCGACGACGCGCACGAACTCCAGCGCTTGCTGCTTGCCGGTCGGTGACCGGCCTGTCCGCAACATCGGCCCGGCCATCCGGAGCCGAGATGGCGGTCGCCTCTGCGCCAGCTTGTCGCGCTCTCTTGCCCCGGCAATGCGAAGCCCCACATCCGCGGCGTCCCCTGGTCCGGGCCCCTCTGGCGAGCGCTCAGCCGGCGTTCTCGCGATGTCGGACCACCCATCGACATCGTTCGCCGGCATCGAGGAGGCTCCCATGCGTCGCCACGCCCAACCGGCCACCGACGGCCCGGGGTCCACGGTCCCCGCCGCGGTCACGCCCTGGGTCGCCATGGCGGCGCGGCCGAGCCGCCCTGCCGAGGCCGCCGGCCACCCTGACCTTCGCCTTGCGGCCCGGCCCGATTGGTGTCTCGACGCCGATACCCGCGACTACGTCATCGCCCGCCGCAACGTCCTCACCGGCCTGTGGGCCGGCGGGCTCCTCGGCCTCGAGGGTCCCGACCTCGCGCGCTACGCCGCCGGCATGCACCGGGCCGATTTCGAGGTTCCGGGCGATGCCGACATCGTCGCGGCGCTGCTGCGCGACCTCGGCCGGGCGGGGGTTCAGACGACCGAGAGGCTCGTGCGGCAGCGGCTAGCCGCCTTCCACCGCCAGGCGCTCGTCCAGACCCACTGCACCGACTGACCCGCGCCGTCCGCGCCCCCGTTTCGAGGAACTCGCCGCCATGACCGGCATCCTGATGTCGCTCGTCTCGTTCTTCCTGCTCCAACCCGTCGAACAGGCCATCACCGCCGAACTCGCCCGCGCACGGGCACCGCAGGCGATCGTCGAGAAGGTGGCCGCCTGCTCGCGGCAGGCCGTTCCGGCCGCCGTCGACCGGGTCATGTCCGACCCAGCCTGGGCCGTCACGACCCTCGTCACGGTCTGGCTCGGCCAGACGGATTCGCAGGTGATCCTCATCGACATCGCGCCGGACTGCGGGCAGGCGCTCGACGCGGCGCGTCCCTTCCTCTCGGACGGCGGGGCGTGAGCGCAGACTGAGGCGCGGCGCCGTCAGTCGCGGGCGGCGGGCGCCGAACCGGCCGGCTCGCCAGGGCCTGCGAGCGGCTCCGCCGCCACCGCCCTGGCGCTCTCCGGCTGGCTGGCCATCGGCGCCTGCTCCTGCGGCGGGCGGAGCTCCGAGGGCAGGGCAGGGACTTCGGCTGCCACCTGTGGCAGGGAATCCTCGATCACCGGCGGCTGGCTGATCTTGCCGCCGATGAGCCGGACGATCTCGGGAGCCTCGGCGAAGGTGCCGTGACGCACGAGGTCGGTCCATCCTGTCGCACTCATGGTGAAGACGCGCACGCCGAGGCCCGAGATGATGCGCCGGTGCTCGGCATTGCGCACGTCGAGGGCGCCCAGCCTCTGGCGGTCCCAGGCGACCGTGGAAGAGGCGGCCAGCGCCCGGTCGTCCGACTGGACGAAGAGCGAGATGCGTGCGGGGCGCTGGATGCGCGCCATCTGCTGGCGGAACACCTCGACGTCGAGGTCGGGCGCCGCGAGGATCACCTCGCCGAGCCGGCCGCCGAGTTCGCCATTGCCGGCGATGGAAGCCTGGCGCAGCGCCTCCATGGTCAGGAAGGCGCCCATGGAATGGGCGAGGATGTGGATGCGGCCAACGCCAGGTGTACGGCCGAGATCGGTCAGCAGCCGGTCGAGCGCGTCGCGCGAGGCGGTCGCGACCTCCCGGTCGCCGCCATAGGCGAGGACTCGGCGGTAGCTCGGCCAGGTGAACAGCACATGCGTGCCGCGGAAGCCGCTGTCGGCCGCCACCTGGACGACGCGGAAGGCCGCCTCGTCATAGTCGGTGTTGAAGCCATGGACATAGACCAGCACGTCGCGCTGGTCGTAGGGCTTGGCGGCGACCGCCTCGGCCACCTGCTGGCGGAAGGCGTCGGGTGCCAGCGCCGTACGGTCGGCGAGAACGGCATGCCGGCGCGGGTCCTCCGCTGTGATCTGCGGCCGCGGGATCGAGCCGGCGGTCCGTCCCGGCGGCATGGAGATGACCTGGCGATAAAAGCGCGCGCGCTCCGCCGAGGGGGCTCCGAGCCGGTCGCCGCGAAAGGCGGGCCGGGTGGAGGCGACGAAGACCGGCGTCGTGGTGGGCGCAGCCGCCGGGGCCGTCAGTCCGCCCAGCGAACCCGTGAAGCTCGTCAGCCCGGTCGTGCCGAAGCAGCCGCCGAGCGCCAGCGCCGCCAGAGCGATGGCGGCAAGGCGGGGAACGGCAGGCTTTGCGACGACGGGGGAGGTCGACGGCTCGGGCATGGCTCGGACAGCAAGGGACGGGGATCGGCCGCCAGGAATGGCCGTCCGGGGTTACCGAAGGATGAATCCGCGCGCCGCAAGCGGCCCGCCTGTCCTGTCGGGTAACGATGCCGCATGGCCGCAATGGGGCAGGAGGGCGGCGCAACGCGGTATCGAATCGCTCGCCTCGCGGGCGTGGCTTTGATACCACGCCGCCATGCGCGCCCTTCCCGATCCCGCCCAGCTGGCCGAGGCCATCCGTTCCGGTGACCGGGCGGTGCTCGCGCGGGCGATCACGCTGGTGGAGTCGACGAAGCCCGACCATCAGGCGCTCGCCCGTCAGTTGGTCCAGATCCTCCTGCCCGAGACCGGCCGCGCCATCCGAATCGGCATCACCGGCGTGCCGGGGGCCGGCAAGTCGACCACCATCGACACCTTCGGCTCCAACCTGACGGCGGCCGGCCATCGCGTCGCCGTTCTGGCGGTGGACCCTTCGTCCTCGCGCACCGGAGGCTCGATCCTCGGCGACAAGACCCGCATGGCGCGCCTCGTCAATGACGACCATGCCTATGTCCGGCCCTCGCCCTCGTCCGGCACGCTGGGAGGCGTCGCCGCCAAGACGCGCGAGACCATGCTGCTCTGCGAGGCCGCCGGCTTCGACGTGATCCTCGTCGAGACGGTCGGGGTCGGCCAGTCGGAGACGGCGGTCGCCGACATGACCGACCTCTTCCTGGTCCTCATGCTGCCCGGCGCGGGCGACGAGCTCCAGGGCATCAAGAAGGGCATCCTCGAACTCGCCGACATCATCGCGGTCAACAAGGCCGACGGCGATGGCGCGCTGCGGGCGAAGGCTGCCGCTGCCGAATACCGCGCGGCGCTTCACATCATGGCGCCGAAGTCCCTCGTCTGGTCGCCGCCGGTGCTGATGATCTCCGGGCTCGCCAACCAGGGGCTCGACGCGCTCTGGGAGCAGATCCTGGCCTTCCGGACGAAGACGGAAGCCTCCGGCGACTTCGCCTCCAAGCGCCGTGCCCAGGGCGTCAAATGGATGTGGACCATGCTGCACGAGCGCGTCGCCGAGCGGCTGAAGCGCGATCCGCAGTTGAAGGCCCGCCTGCCGGCGCTGGAGGCCGACGTCGCGGCCGGCCGCCTCGCGCCCATGGTGGCGGTGGAGGAGATCGCCGCAGTGCTGGGGATATGAATATCAGCTGAGGTTTGAATCTCGCCGCTCTGAATCGTCAGCCCGTGGAAAAGAAGGGAGACGTCTGTGCTGTTCCAATTTTTGTGCGATCAGAGAATATCGACCAGCTGGTGTAACCCCAGAAAAATTGTGTAAAAGCAGATACATACTGGAAATCTACAAGATCTATGGCTCCAGCTCTTGTTCTATATTCTACATCGCGTCCAACCAATATAACTGGCTTTCCAGCGAACGTTGAGATTGTCCCCGGAGCGAATGTGGCACCAAAGTTCCAAACGGGAGGTTGGTCAACTGGCTCCATTATCCAGTCATTGCCGAAATTTACGCATTCCCAGTCAACGCCCTGGTGGACCGCGCCTACCGAATAGGTTGGTACGCCTGATTTCGAAAGTACGAGATATTGAGCCGACCCGTCATGAGGGTTGGGGTTCAATGCAATGGATACGATATCATCATCTCTGTCACGCATATGGATCAGACTGCCTGGGGGCGCGTCGACCACGCGCATTGGCCTTGGTAAGTTCACGATCATCTTCCTCGCCCTCCGAAATTTAACTCTCCACAAGATTGCACGACCGTGTCATGTGTCAATGCGGTTGTGATGATGGGCGCCTATTAGGGGCTGTTGTGCGCGCTTCAGGACTTTGCCAAGTGCATGACCAGCCCCCGTTGCGGGCACTTCCCCTTGCGGCTTTCCCCGCGCACCATCGCCTCCACTATCGGCAGGGGAACGGCGACAATGGCGAAGGCACCGATCTGGCAATGGGGGGCGGTCGAGACCGCCAGGGCGATCAAGTCCGGCAAGGTCTCGTCGGAGGAAGTCGTCAAGGCGAACATCGACCGCATGAAGGCGGTCAACCCGGCCCTCAATGCCGTCGTCGTCGACATGTCGAAGGATGCGCTGAAGGCCGCCAGGGCCGCCGACAAGGCGCTGGCCAAGGGCGAGCCCGTCGGCCCGCTGCACGGCGTTCCCGTCACCATCAAGATCAATCTCGACGTGAAGGGCCAGGCCAATTCCAACGGCGTGCCGGCCTTCAAGGACAACATCGCGCCCGAGGACTCCTGCGTCACCGCCAATATGCGCAAGGCCGGCGCGGTCATCGTCGGCCTCACCAACACGCCCGAATTCTCCATGCGAGCCTTCACCGACAACCCGCTGCACGGCCTCACCCTCAATCCCTGGGACGAGACCATCACCTGCGGCGGCTCGTCGGGCGGCGCCGGTTCGGCGGTGGCGGCCGGTATCGGCGCCATCGCCCACGGCAACGACATCGGCGGTTCGCTGCGCTGGCCTGCCTTCTGCAATGGCGTCGCCACCATCAAGCCGACGCAGGGGCGCATCCCTGCCTTCAACCCGACGCAGATGAAGGGTGACGAGCGCCCTCTCATGGCGCAGTTCATGTCCTCCCAGGGACCTATCGCCCGCTCGGTGGCCGACGTCCGCCTCGGCCTCGAGGTGATGGCCCAGCGCGATCCGCGCGATCCCTGGTGGGTGCCGGCGCCGCTCAAGGGGCCGAAGCTCAAGGGGCCGATCAAGGTCGCCTTCGCCAGGATTCCGTCGGATATGAAGACCGACACCAAGGTCATCTCGCTCGTGCGCAAGGCCGCCGACCACCTTGCCGATTCCGGCTATGACGTGAACGAGGTCGAACTGCCGGACCTCAATGGCACCTGGCAGATATGGTCGGACCTGATCTCGACGGAAATGGCGGTTCTGCAGGAACAGGCCATGCGCCAGCACGGCAGCGAGGCCTTCAACAATGCCATCGAGGCGATGAAGGGGAAGGCCACCATCCTCGACCGCGAGGGCTACATGAAGGCCATCGCCCGCCGCACCCGCGTGCTGCGCAACTGGATGCTGTTCCTCGAGGACTACCCCGTCATCCTCTCGCCGCTGTCGGTACAGCAGACGCCGGGGCCGCGCGCCGACACCGAGAGCGTCAAGCGTCTGCAGGACATCTTCTGGAACGACCTGCGTTTCATGTCCTCGATCAATGTCCTTGGCCTGCCGGCCGCCGTCGTGCCGGTCGGGCTTGTCGACGGCAAGCCGATCGGCGTGCAGATCATCACCTCGCGCTATCGCGAGGACGTCTGCCTCGATGCCGCCGCAGCGATCGAGAAGAAGGCCGGAACCTTCGTCCAGCAGCTCTGGGCGCGCGGTTGAAGCCGGGGGGGGATGGGGGAGGGGCCGCCCGCGGCTTCCGCCGGAGCGCTCAGTGCTTCGGACCGGGGATCGGCGGGCGGGTGTCCTTGCCGGTATAGTCGACCCAGGCCAGCACGGAGCCGAAGCCCACGAACACCACCAGAACCAGAGCCAGATACATCGTTTCGGTCATGTGTCCCCTCCCGGACGTTGGACGCGGGCATTCAGCCGAGGGGCGGGGACTATCGCGTTGATTCACGTCAAGACCTGGAGGCCGGGCCTTTCTCACGCATGCCGCTTGGCGATGACGCCGCGTCATTGCTAGAACGAGCGGACCCCTACCTGTCAGCCCCAGGATCAGATCATGGCCGACGACGCCCTCCTCATCGGCAAGAGCACCAAGCAGGAAAAGCTGGCGCTGAAGTTCGGCAACCGCCATGGCCTGATCACCGGCGCCACCGGCACCGGCAAGACGGTGTCGCTGCAGGTCCTCGCCGAGGGCTTCTCCAATGCCGGCGTTCCCGTCTTCGCCGCTGACATCAAGGGCGACCTTTCCGGCGTCGCCGCCATGGGCGAGGAAAAGCCCTTCATCCTCGAGCGCGCCAAGACGGTCGGGCTGGAATGGCACGCCGATTCCTTCCCAGTCGTGTTCTGGGACCTGTTCGGCGAGCAGGGCCATCCGATCCGCGCCACCGTCGCGGAAATGGGGCCGCTGTTGCTCTCCCGCCTGATGGACCTCAACGAGATCCAGGAAGGCGTCATCAACATCCTGTTCCACTATGCCGACGAGAACGGCTTGGCGCTCCTCGACCTGAAGGACCTGCGCGCGGTGCTGCAGGAGCTCGGCTCCAACAAGGAGTTGCAGAACGAGCTGCGCGCCGCCTACGGCAACGTGTCCGCTGCAAGCGTCGGCACCATCCAGCGCCAGCTCCTGACCCTGGAGAAGCAGGGCGGCGCGCATTTCTTCGGCGAACCGGCGCTGGCCCTCAAGGACCTGATGCGCACTGACAAGGATGGCCGCGGCATCATCAACCTGCTGGCCGCCGACAAGCTGATGGAAAGCCCGAAGCTCTATTCCACCTTCCTGCTCTGGCTCCTGTCCGAGCTGTTCGAGGAACTCCCGGAAGTCGGCGACGTCGACAAGCCGAAGCTGGTCTTCTTCTTCGACGAGGCCCATCTCCTGTTCAAGGACGCGCCGAAGGCGCTCATCGAGAAGATCGAGCAGGTCGTCCGCCTGATCCGCTCGAAGGGAGTCGGCGTCTATTTCGTCACGCAGAACCCCCTCGACGTGCCTGAGACGGTCCTCGCCCAGCTCGGCAACCGCGTCCAGCACGCGCTGCGCGCCTTCACCCCGCGCGACCAGCGGGCGGTGAAGGCCGCCGCCACCACCTTCCGGCAGAATCCAAAGCTGAACACCGAGGAGGTGATCACCCAGCTCGGCAAGGGCGAGGCGCTGGTCTCGACGCTCGAGGGCAACGGCGTGCCCTCCATCGTCGAGCGGACGCTCATCTGTCCGCCCTTCGCGCGGATCGGCCCGGTGTCCGAGCAGGAGCGCCGCCAGATCCTCGCGAAGAGCCCGTTCCGCGGCAAGTATGACGAGACCATCGATTCGGAATCGGCCTACGAGATCCTGCAGAAGCGCGCGCAGCAGAAGCTGCGGGAGGCCGAACAGGCCGAACAGGCCCAGCAGGCCGGGACCGGCGGGCTCGGAGGCCTGCTCGGCTCCATCCTCGGCGGCAGCTCCGCACCGGCTCCGAAGGGTCGTGGCCGGCCGCCCATGTCGACCACCGAGGTCATCATCAAGAACGCGTCCGGTTCTCTTGCGCGCAGTGTCGGCACGCAGATCGGGCGGGCCATCATGCGCGGCGTGCTGGGGGGGCTCGGCCGTCGGTGAGGCCGAAATCGACGCGATCGCATCAATTGAAGCTAAATTCGTAGAGGCTCTCTAACAGGGCGACGCTATTCGGCTCATCCCGGTGCATGTTCGGGAATGGGCAGATGGCTGGGGTGAAGCGGATACGCACGGCGCGGGTTGTCGTGCTGCGTCTGGACGGGGTCGATGCCGGGACGGCGGCCGAGCGCCTGCAGAGCCTCGGCATGGTTCACGCGGTCGGCCTGTCGAATGCCACCGAGCTCAGCGTCCATATCGAGGGCGGCAAAGTGGACGTGGTGGTGATTGCCGCCACGGCGCGGCAGCCAGCCCTCGTGGATGTATCGCCGGCAGGCCTGCTGCCGCCGCCCGCCGCCGCGATCAGGGCCGGCATCCCCTGTCTCCTGCTTGCCGAGAGCATGTCCCGCACCCTCAAGCGGTCGGCGCTGGCCTGTGGCTATGCGGCGGTCATGGGCGCCGACAGCGCCCCGCGGCTCATATATCGCCGCGTCGGCGCCTTGATGCAGCGGGTCCGCCGCCTCGGCCGCGCCCGCGATGCCACGGATCAGATGGATGCGCCGGAAGCCGTCGTCGTGAAGAGCTGATCCGCGCCGCCGGTCGTTGCAATCCGGGGCGGGCTTGCTAGCGTCCCGGTCTGTTCTTTCCGCATGCCGCAACCGGACCCGTGACACCATGACAACGCGACCCGTCGACAAGGTTCTCGCCGCCGTCGATTCCGGGCTCGACCAGAGCCTCGACCGCCTCTTCCAGCTCCTGCGGATTCCATCGATCTCCACCGACAGCGCCTTCGCCAGGGACTGCGCCGCGGCCGCCGACTGGCTGGTGGCAGACCTGACGAGCCTTGGCTTCGAGGCCTCGGCGCGCGCCACCGGCGGCCATCCGGCGGTGGTGGCGAAGAGCGCCGGCGGCGCGGGGCCGCACGCGCTGTTCTACGGCCACTACGACGTGCAGCCGGTCGATCCCCTGGACCTGTGGGAGACCCCGCCCTTCGAGCCGCGCATCGCCACCGCGCCGGACGGGTCGAAGCGGATCGTCGCGCGCGGCGCCTGCGACGACAAGGGTCAGGTGATGACCTTCGTCGAGGCCTGCCGCGCCTGGAAGGCGGTGACAGGATCGCTGCCCGTTGGCGTGACCATGCTGATCGAGGGCGAGGAGGAGAGCGGCTCGAAGCACCTCTTCGACTTCGTGAAGGCCAACAAGGCGGACCTTGCCGCCGATGTCGCCCTCGTCTGCGACACCGGGATGTGGGATGCGAACACGCCGGCCATCACCACCTCGCTGCGCGGCATCGTTTCCGACGAATTCAAGGTCGTGGCCGCCAACCGCGACCTGCATTCCGGCATGTATGGCGGTGCCGCCGCCAATCCCATCCATATGCTGTCGAAGGTCATCGCCTCGATTCACGGCACTGACGGCCGCATCACCATCCCCGGCTTCTACGACGGCGTCGAGGACCTCCCCGCCGACATCCTCGCGGACTGGAAGGCCCTCAACCTGACGGCCGAGGATTATCTGGGGGCTATCGGCCTCAAGCATCCGATCGGCGAGAAGGGTCGGCTGCTCATCGAGATGATCTCCTCGCGCCCCACCTGCGACATCAACGGCATCTGGGGCGGCTACACGGGGGAGGGCGGCAAGACGGTCATCCCGTCGGAAGCCTGGGCCAAGGTGACGATGCGCCTCGTCGGCAAGCAGGACCCGGTAAAGGTCCGGGACGCCTTCCGCGCCCATGTCCGGTCCATGCTGCCGGACGACTGCACGGCCGAGTTCTTCGGCTCGCGCGGCAGCCCGGCCCTGGCGCTGCCGTGGGACATGCCGGTGCTCGCCAAGGCGCGCGAGGCGCTGACGGCGGAATGGAACCGCAAGGCCGTGACCATCGGCTCCGGCGGGTCCATCCCCATCGTTGGCGCCTTCAAGGACGATCTCGGCCTCGATTCGCTTCTCGTCGGCTTCGGCCTCGAGGACGACCGCGTCCACTCGCCCAACGAGAAGTACGACCTGAAGAGCTTCCACAAAGGCATTCGCTCCTGGGTTCGCATCCTCGACGCTATCGCCGATTGACGACCTCAGTCCGGCCGGGGCGGAGGCGTCTCCTCCCGGCCGTCCGCTCTCCAGGCGCGGATGCCGCGTGAGCGGCCGGGTCCGCACGCCTCGTCGGCGAGGCCATAGCTGCGCGCCAGCGCCGCCAGGGCGAGCTTCAGCACGATCCTGGCGGTGCGGACGGGCCAGCCCCGGTCGCGCTCGGCCTCTTCCAGCCCCTTCAGGAAGCCGCAGACGTCGAGAAGCAGGGAACTGAACTCCGGCCCCACGGCGACGATGGCGCGGTCGAGGCGTTGCCGCGCCGCGATGACGACGTCGGCATAGTCCAGGGCCTCGCCTGCGCGGCCACCGGAGACGGGCGCGGCCCAGGCGGCGCCGAGTTGCGGCGACAGGCCGGCCAGGGTGAAGTCGCGGCGGAAGCGCTCCCCCGCAGCGATCTCGCCCGGCGACAGGAACGGCCGTCCGGCGGCATCCTTCCGACTGGCGAGCCAGCGCAGCGGGCTCTCCGCCAGATTGATCTCCACCGGCCCCTCCGGCGTGTCGATGGTCTGGCGCAACTGGTACGCCCGGCGGAACCGGTCGTCGTCCGGGGACGGGGTGTCGTACGTCGTGCGGCGGCTCATCGTCCGGCTCCCTTCGCCAGGGCGGCCCCGCGCAGCGGCATCAGGATCGCTTCCAACTGGGACAGGCGCCGGTCGAAGCCCGGATCGTCGCGCCAGTCCTCGATCCGTCGCAGCGCGTGGCGCACCGTCGCCCTGTCGCGTCCGAACGCCGACGACAGCCGGGACAGGTCGTGGCCGAGGGCGACATGGGCGAGATAGATGGCCAGTTGCCGGGCCGCTGCGACATGAGCTTCGCCGCGGGTGCCGCAGAACAGCGCGGCCGGGTCGACCCCGGAGACCCAGGCGGCGAGGGCGGTGGCGACATCGATGCCGGCATCCCGTGCGGAGCGGGGCGAGGCGGAACAGGTCTGGCAAGAACGCATCACCATGGGAACCTCCGGTTAAAGGACAATAATCCTCATTCGGATCGCGACCAATGGTGATAAGTTTTTATTCCTCTGTGGGCATGTCGACTGCTGCCAGATCGGAAATGACGTGATTCATCAGCACGTTGTCCACGAGAGACAACCTGTGAGATGTAAAATACACTGATAAGTTGTCCCCATGCATCGTCGATGCGCGGTCCTTCCGGCCAGACGCCGGGAGGTGACGATGAAACGACTGGAGCAATCGCGCTGCCGCATCCGCAGCTGGCGCAGCGAGACCGTGGCGGCCACGGAGACCCTCGGCCGGCGGCTGCTGGCCGGAGAGACCCTGTTCGGGCGCCGGGCGGACCGCCGCGCCCTGCAACGCCGGCTGGAAGGCGAGCTGCGCGCCGAGCGGTCGAAACGGTCGGGCGATCCGGCCGGCTACGATCTCGGCCGCCACGTGGCGCTGATCGGGGCCGTGGCCTTCCTCGGGGCGGCCGGCACGCACAAAAAAGCGCCGCCCGGCGGACCGGACGGCGCTTGGCGAAAGCCTGGAGCGGCGATCAGCGGCCCTTGCGGCGGCGCTGCTGGCCGAGGCCCATCTGCTTGGCGAGCTGCGAGCGGGCAGCCGCGTAGTTCGGCGCGACCATCGGGTAGTCGGCCGGCAGGCCCCACTTCTCGCGATAGTCTTCCGGAGACAGATTGTACTGGGTGCGCAGGTGGCGCTTCAGCGACTTGAACTTCTTCCCGTCTTCCAGGCAGATGATGTAGTCAGGCGTGATCGACTTCTTGATCGGGATCACCGGCTTCGGCGGCTCGGAGGGCACCTCGACCTTGCCGGAGGTGACGTTGAGAAGGGCGTTGTGGACGCTGCTGATAAGGCCCGGGAGGTCGCCTGCGGAGACAGAATTGTTGCTCACATATGCCGAAACGATATCGGCGGCGAGCTCGATATAGTTGTTGGCAGTCGACGAGTCGGCCATGGTGATGGAATCCTTCGACATGCGACGTTCAGTCATGCGTCGCGAATGGGAGCGTTGTGCTCGATTGCTGAAATGACAGGGCCCTTGGTCGATCACGCTGGGGTAAAGCGACTCAAGAGAGTGTCAATAGAAGGCAGATACTGCGGTTCAGCTTGTCTTGCAAGGCCGTCGGTGCTGTTCGTAAGTAAAAAAAGGATAGTAGTGGACGTATCCGTTGGTTTCCCGTAGGCCATTTTCACAATCGCATGTCGGAATGCGAGAAGCGCGAGCAAGAATGCAACCTGACGTTCTTGGGTAAGCTGGCGAGCACCGTCGCACTGTCCCGCACAGCGATACACAGAATTGCCGACCGCAGGCATCGCCCTGTCCCCATGATCCATGCCAATACTGAAACAGACCGGTACGGTCGTTCCGGTCGCATCCCGAGCCGCACCTTGCCCTACGGAAGCCTGATGATTCTCGATCCCCTTGCCGCCCCGGCCCCCACCGCCGCCCGGCACCCGACCGAAAGAACCGTTCATGGCGCCGTCTTGCGCGACGACTACGCTTGGCTGAGGGCTGGCAACTGGCAGGAGGCGCTGCGCGACCCGGCGGTTCTTCCCGCCGACATCAAGGCGCATCTGACGGCGGAAAACGCCTATGCGGAGGCGGTGCTGACGCCAGTGAAGCCGCTGATCGAGGCCATGGTCCGCGAGATGCGCGGGCGCATCAAGGAGGACGATTCCTCCGTCCCCGCGCCGGACGGCGCCTGGGACTACTACGACCGCTATCGCGAGGGCGGCCAGCACCCGATCGTCTGCCGCCGTCCGCGCGGCGAGGAGGGCGGCGAACAGATCATGCTCGACGGCGACGCGCTCGCCGAGGGCAAGGCCTTCTTCGATCTCGGCGGCGCTGCCCAGAGCCCGGACCACCAGCGCCTCGCCTGGAGCTTCGACGACAAGGGCTCCGAGTACTTCACGCTGAAGGTGCGCGACCTGACGAGCGGCGCGGACCTCGGCGACATCATCGGCGAGACCGGCGGCGAGGCCGTGTGGACCAGCGATGCCTCGACGCTCTACTACATCAGGCTCGACGAGAACCATCGTCCGCTCCGCATCTTCCGTCACGCGATCGGCACCGACACCGCCGGTGACGCGCTGGTCTTCGAGGAGAAGGACACCTCCGTCTTCGTCGGCATGGGCGAGACCACCGCCGGCGGGCTCGCGGTCATCTCCTGCGCGCAGAGCGATTCCACCGAGACCTGGGTTCTCGACCTCGACGATGTGCAGGCGGCCCCGCGCCTCGTCCTGCCACGCGCCGGCGAGGTGAAGTCCTATCCCGACTACCACCCGGACTATCTCGGCGCGAAGACGCTGTTCATCCGCACCAATGACTACGCGGAGGACTACCGCATCGTCTCCGCCCCGCTCGCCGATCCCCGCCGCGAGACCTGGACGGAGGTGGTGCCGCACCGGCCCGGCATCCTCGTCCTCTCCGCCAGCGTCTTCCGCGACTGGCTGGTTCGTCTCGAGCGCGAGAACGCCCTGCCGCGCATCGTCATTCGCAACCTGACGAGCGGCGAGGAGCACGCCATCGCCTTCGACGAGGAGGCCTATTCACTCGGCGTGCTGTCCGGCTACGAGTTCGACACCGACACGCTGCGCTTCGTCTATTCCTCGATGACGACGCCGAACGAGACCTGGGACTACGACATGCGCACCCGCAGCCGCGTGCTGCGCAAGCGCCAGGAGGTCCCCTCAGGCCACGATGCGGCGGACTACGTGACGCGGCGCCTGCTGGCACCGGCAGCCGACGGCGAGACGGTCCCCGTGTCGCTGGTCTACGCCAAGGGCACGCCGCTCGACGGCACCGCCCCGGTCCTGCTCTACGGCTACGGCTCCTACGGCGCATCCATGCCGGCCTCGTTCTCCACGGCGCGGCTGTCGCTGGTCGACCGCGGCTTCGTCTATGCCATCGCCCATGTGCGCGGCGGCATGGAGAAGGGCTACCGCTGGTACCGGAACGGCAAGCGCGAGCACAAGGCGAACACCTTCTCCGACTTCATCGCCTGCGCCGAGCACCTGATTGCGGAGGGTCTGACGGCGAAGGGCCGGATCGTCGCGCAGGGCGGCTCGGCCGGCGGCATGCTGATGGGGGCGGTCGCCAACATGCGCCCGGACCTCTTCGCCGGCATCCTGGCGGAGGTTCCCTTCGTCGACGTGGTCAACACCATGCTCGACGACACCCTGCCGCTGACACCGCCGGAATGGCTCGAATGGGGCAACCCCATCGCCGATCCGGAGGCATTCCGGCGCATGCGCGCCTATTCACCCTATGACAACGTTGCGGCGCAGGACTATCCGCCGATCCTGGCGCTGGCCGGGGTCTCCGACCCGCGCGTCACCTATTGGGAACCGGCGAAATGGGTGGCGCGGCTGCGCGCCACCAGGACCGATGGCAACCCCGTCCTGCTGGTGACCAACATGGACGCCGGCCATGGCGGTGCGGCCGGACGCTTCGACCGTCTCGCCGAGGTCGCGCGCTCCTACGCCTTCGCCGTGGCGGTGACGGGCGCGTCGCAGACGCCGGTTCAGTAGTCCCGGCGGCCGCCGAGCTTCAGCGACAGCGCGAGATGGGCGAGGCCGACCAGGCCGAGCCCGACCGCCGCAATGCCGAGGCCGGGCGTGCCGCCGAGGCTCTTGGCGATCCCGGCGAGGCTCGCGCCCAGCGCCGCGCCGCCATAGATGCAGGCGGCATTGAGTGACAAGAGAACCTGAAGGCGCGCCGGGTCGAGCGAGACGAGGCGCGCCTGCTGCGACACGCCGATGGTCCAGCCGAGCATGCCCCAGAGGAACAGGATGACGCCGCCGAGCCAGGGCTCCCAGGCGATGAAGGTCAGCGCCGCCATGAAGGGCAGGGGGCCGGCCGCCGAGATCAGCAGCGTCCGGTTGGCGCCGATGCGGTCGACCAGGAAGCCGCCGAGCGCGTTGCCGGCGACCGAGCCGACGCCATAGACGATCAGCAGGGTGGCGACGATGCCGGGGCCTCCGCCGGTCTTCTCCTCGATGATCGGCGAGAGGAAGGTGTAGGGGATCCAGGCCGCTCCCATCACCGTCACCGTCACCAGCACGGCCAGCGCCAGCCTTGGATCGGTCATGGCGCGGGCGAGATCCCCGAGGGTTGCCGGCGCGATGGCGATGTTCGCCGGAACCCGCAGCCACAGCGCTCCGGCCATGACCACCGCGACGGCGGCGATGCCGATGAACAGCCAGGGCCAGCCGATGGTGAAGCCGATCGTGCTCGCCGCCGGAATGCCGATGACCTGCGAGACGGTGAGGCCGGCATAGACGGCGGCCAGCGCACGGCCCCGCTGGGCGTGCGGCACGGCCATCATGGCCACCCCGGCGGCGGCCGGCGAATAGAGGCCCGCGCCGAAGGCGAGCACGATGCGGCCGGCATAGAGCACCGGAGGGTTGGTGGCGGTCGCGGTGAGCAGGGCGCCGGCTGCGATCATGCCCATGCCGATGACCAGGACCGTGCGGCGGTCGAGGCGCCCGGTGATCGAGGCTCCGATCGGCGAGCCGATGGCATAGGCGAAGGCATAGGCGCTGATGATCCAGCCTGCGCCGACCGGGGAGAGGGCAAGATCGCGGGATATCGGCGTGATGACGCCGATCACGCCGAAAGCGCCGAAGCCGACGATGAGCATGCCGATGGAGAGAAGGACGAGCAGAGCCATCGGGCCTCGTGACTGGGCAGGCGGAAGCGGGGGAGCGGCGTCGCGGGAGGCGACCCTATACGAAGCCGCCGCCGCTCACGATGATGTGGATGGTCATAGCCGCTGCCGCGCTGGAACATGGCATGGGCAAACGGGAGGGCAGCATGGCGTCAGGTCGTGACCGGGAGGTGTCGAGACGCCTCGCCCTCGGGCTTGCGGCGGCGGCTGCGGCGCCGCGCCTTGCCGGGGCGCAGCGTCCGGTGCAGGTGGACGTCCTGCTCGCCCTCGCCGCGGGACTGTCAGCAATTTTGTGTATGGGCGGCGTGTTGAACATCAGGCCTGG
>CAZEZD010000015.1:7834-18530 GCA_964516115.1 uncultured Hyphomicrobiales bacterium | reverse complement strand
ATGCGCTTCACGACGAGGAAGCCCCGGTTGAACCATGACGAGAGGAGATGGACGAGGTCGTCGTCCAGCACCTTCAGATCGGGATGGGCAGGCAGTTGGGCAAGGAGGTCGTCGCGCAGCCTGACGAGCGCCAGGGTGCCGTGCGGGGCAAGGTTCAGCCGGCGGATGAGCTCCTGGCGACGCGGCTCGGCGGCGACATGCAGGGCCGCGGCGGCGGCGGGCGAGGGGTCTGCCTGGTAGGCGGCGATGGCGGCGTCGAGACGGGCCGGGTCGGCGCCGAACCCCTCGGCGAAGTCGCGGAGAACGGCAAGGCGGCCCGCCGTGTCGAGACGCCGGAAGGCGGCGAGGATGTCGCGGGCCAGTGCCGTCCCCGATGCCTCACCACGCCGCGACAGCAGGGTGCGGGCGAGGACGCAGATGTCGGCAGGGGTGCGCGGGTCGAGTTCGGCCGGCTTCCAGCCGATCAGGGCGCGGCTGCGGCGGGAGACGGTGGACAGGAGGTCGGTGACGAAGGTCATGGAAGCCCTCTGCGGCCGGGATGTCGCCCGACGGGACCCATGCTGCCACAAATTGTTGCGCCGCGGCGAGACCCTTCGTGCCGCGACCGATCAGCCGACAGGCTGCCAGTCGATGTGCAGTTCCTCATCATGGGCGAAGCGCCTCAGATGCTCGGCCACCACGTCCTCAAGCGTCGGAAGCCGGTCTGCGGTCGCATCCAGCCGCAGGCTCAGCACGTCGCCGTTGGCCTTCAGGGTGAGCCTCGCATGCTCGCTGAAGGGAACCTTGCCGGAGCAGGTGTCGAAGGTGACCGGGAACTTGTGGCTCCAGTGCTTGCAGAGCTGCTGGAGATAACGGCTCGCATGGGCCGTCGCGATGTCCGCGAGCGAAACTTGCATAACGAAACCTCCGAGGACCGACCTCGATCAGGCAATGATTGGGGACGAGAACGCGCCGAATAGCATCCCGTCCGCCCGCAGGTCACCTGCGCGCGGCCGGAATGCTCGGCTGGCATGCTTTTTCAGCGGTTCTTGAAGCCCGGCTTGCGCTTCTCGGCGAAGGCCGCCATGCCTTCCTTCTGGTCCGCCATGGAGAACATGGCGTGGAAGACGCGCCGCTCGAAGCGAATGCCCTCCGCCAGCGTCGTCTCGTAGGAGCGGTTCACCGTCTCCTTCGTCATCATGACGGTTGGCATCGACATGTCGGCGATCTGGCCGGCGACCTTCACCGCCTCGTCGATCAACTCGGCGGCCGGCACGATGCGCGAGACGAGTCCGACGCGCTCGGCCTCCGCCGCATCCATCATGCGGCCGGTGAGGCACATCTCCATGGCCTTGGACTTGCCGACGAAGCGGGTGAGACGCTGGGTGCCGCCGGCCCCCGGCATGACGCCGAGCTTGATCTCCGGCTGGCCGAACTTCGCGGTCTCCGCGGCGAGGATGAAGTCGCACATCATGGCGAGCTCGCAGCCGCCGCCGAGGGCGAAGCCGGCGACCGCCGCGATGATCGGCTTGCGGCGCTGGCCGACGCGGTCCCAGGCGGTAATGAAGTCGTCCAGATAGGTCTCCGGATAGGTCTTGTCCTTCATCTCCATGATGTCGGCGCCGGCGGCGAAGGCCTTCTCCGACCCGGTGATGACCATGCAGCCGATGGCCGGGTCCTTCTCGAAACCGTCCATCACGGCGTTGAGTTCGCCGATGAGCTGGCTGTTCAGCGCATTCAGCGCCTTGGGCCGGTTGAGGGTGATCAGACCGACCCTGCCGCGGGTCTCGACAACAATGGTTTCATAGGCGGCCATGGCGATCCTCGGTTCCTTGGGTCCTGCGTGACGGCAGAGCTAACCGAGGCGCGGCGCGCTGTCATCCTGTCCGAAGGGGGATGCGGCTGGAGCGGCGCGACCCTTGCTGGCCAGCCGGCGGGTGAGGCCCCTATAAGACCGGCAGTGCAACGCGGGGGAGGCGCTGTGACGATGATCCACCTGCGCAAGGGCCGAAGCGAGGCGGCGATCTCCGCGATCGGCGGCGAGCTCAGGCGCTGGTCGGTGGACGGGTCCGATCTTCTCTGGCCGGGCGATCCGGCGTGGTGGGAAGGCTCGGCGCCCATCCTGTTTCCGATCGTCGGATGGGCCCGCAACGGCGAAGTCCGTATCGACGGGATCGCGCGTCCGATGGGCGTCCACGGCTTCGCCGGCTCCCGCCCGTTCCGTGTCGTCGAACAGGGCGAGGCGTCCTGCCGGCTGGAGCTGGTCGATGATGCGGAGACGCGCGCCGTCTATCCCTTCGGATTTTCCCTCTCGGTCTCCTACGACCTGATCGGGGAAGGACTCGCCATCGGTTTCACGATCACCAATGCCGGCGACCGCCCCATGCCCTACGCGCTGGGTTTCCATCCCGGCTTCCGCTGGCCGCTGGCCGGGGCGCAGCGGAGCGGCCATGCCGTCGTCTTCGCAGAGCCTGAGGAGCCTTCCGTTCCGGTGATCGCTCCCGGTGGCCTGTTCTCTGCCACGCGGCGCCCGGTGCCTCTCGATGGCCGGCGCCTTGTTCTCGACGATGACGTCTTCGCGGCCGAGGCCCTGTGCTTCCTCGATGCCCGCAGCCGGTCCTGGAGGTTCGAGGCCCCGGACGGCAGCGCCATTCGCATGGACCTCGACGGCTTCCCGCACCTGGCCCTGTGGTCGAAGCCGGGCGCGCCCTTCGTCTGCCTGGAGGCCTGGACGGGCTACGGCGATCCGGTCGGCTTCGAGGGAGAGCTCAAGGACAAGCCGTCGATGCGCATTCTGGCGCCCGGCGAGGTCGATCAGGCCCGGGCGATGCTGACGTTCCAGCCGGGCTGAGGCGTCAGGCGAAGATGCGCTTGCGCACGAAGTCGAGCATCATCGGCTCGCCCGCATCCAGCACAGCCCGGCCGAGGCGCTCCGCCCAGTAGCGTTCGGAACCGTAGCGCAGGCGGCCCCGCCGCAGCCGATCCGACAGCAAATGCAGGTCGAGTTCCTCGGTCATGCCGATGGCACCATGCACGGCGTGGGCGATGGCCGCGACCTCGGCCGCGCCCTCGCCTATGGTGACCTTGGCGGCGGCGATCGCCGCGATGCCGCCGGAGCGGGCCGCCAGTTCCGCCGCGGCGCGGGCGGAATGGACCAGTTCCGTCATGACCGCGAGTTGCTGCTGCACCGCCTGGAACTTGCCGATGGGGCGGCCGAACTGGGAGCGGTCGTTGGCGTAGCGCAGCGTTGTCGTGAACATCGCCTCCATGGCGCCGGCCATCTCCGCGGCCTCGATCAGCGCGCCGGTGGCGAGGAGGTTGTCGGCCTTGACCGGCGTCCCCTTCGCGTCGGTCCACCGCATCCGGCAGAAGGTGCCCTCGCCGGTCGGCTCGTACGACGCGCCGTCCGCCGGCAGCAGCACCGCGTTGCCCTGCCGAGGCACGGCGACCCAGTCGGCGAATTCGCCCGCCGGCACGTCGGCGATCCAGCCGCCGCCCTCGGCCCGTGCCGAGGAGGCGATGGCGATCATGCCGTCGGGCGCCGTATGGCCTCCGGCCGCGATGAGCGCGCGCACCGCCATGGTCGCGCCGAGCGGCAGGGGCAGGGCATGTCGCCCGGCCGCGAGCAGAACGGGCAGGGTGTCGGCCGGGGTCAGCCCGGCACCGCCCTCCGCTTCGGACACGAGCGCGTCGAGAAAGCCGGATTCGGCCAAGGCCACCCAGACCGGGGCGGCCGAGGCACGGTCCTTCAGGCGGCGCACGGCGCTTGCCGGAGCGACCTCGGCCATCAGCCTGTCGGCGGTGTCTGCGATCAGCATGTCGGACATGGTCGACCCCTCACCTCAGGCCAATGCCGCGGGCGATCATGCCGCGCAGGATCTCGCGCGTGCCGCCGCGCAGCGAAAAGGACGGCGACATGCCGACCGTATAGGCGAGCGTCCGCATTAGCGATCCGGACGGCCCTGCGTCCGGGTCCGCCGCGATGGAGGCGGAGATGGCCGCCGGGATCATCTGCTCGTAGGTCGTGCCGAGGTCCTTGACGAGGGCCGCATGCACCACCGGGCTGTCGCCCGCCGCCAGTCGCGCGGTCACCCCGAGCGAGAGCGCTCGCAAGGCAGCGAGATGGGCCGCCAGCCGGCCGACGAGAACGACATCGTCGCTCGACATCCGCTGAAGGCCCTTCAGGTGCTTCAGCCACTCGTCGACGAGCACCATGGAAGACAGGATGCGCTCGGGGCCTGAACGCTCGAAGGCAAGTTCCGCATTGACCTGTTCCCAACCGGCGCCCTCCTCGCCGATGAGAGCATCGGCGGGCAGCATCACGTCGTCGAAGGTGACCTCGGCGAAATGAGCGTCGCCCGACAGGTCGCGGATCGGCCGGATGGCGATGCCGGGCTGCTTCAGGTCGATGATGACCTGCGACAGGCCGCGCTGGCGGTCCGCGGCCGTGCCGGAGGTCCTGACGAGGGCGATCATGTAGTCGCAGATGGCCGCGTTGCTGGTCCAGATCTTGCGGCCGTTCAGGCGGAAGCCGCCGCCGGGCAGCGGCTCGGCACGGGTGCGCACGCTCGCCAGATCCGAGCCCGAATTGGGTTCGCTCATGCCGATGCAGAAGAAGATTTCGCCGGCCGAGATCTTCGGCAGGTAGAACTGCCGCTGCGCCTCGGTGCCGTAGCGCAGGATGAGCGGTCCGGACTGGCGATCGGTGATCCAGTGGGCGGCCACCGGCGCGCCGGCGGCGAGAAGTTCCTCGGACAGGACGAAACGGGCGAAGTAGCCGCGCTCGGCGCCGCCATAACGCTTTGGCAGGCTGAGGCCGAGCCAGCCACGCGCGCCCAGCGCCCGGCTGAAGGCGGGGTCGGAGCCCATCCAGGAGCGGGCGCGGCGTTCCGGCGGCATGGCGGCGAGTTGGTCGGCGAGGAACGCCTCGACCTCGTCGCGCAGTGCCTCGTCCTCGGTCGGGATAGCAGCGGGCGGAAGCGGAGACAGGTTCGTCACGGCTTGGCTGTTCCTGATCGTCGCGATCCCCGCGGGACCGGCGCGGAGGCGATGCCCCGCAGACTCTACCGTTTCAATAGATGAAACGCATATTCATTTTATGAAAAGAGCATGTAGGGCCGGGCACGGTCAAGGAAAGCCCCTGCAGCCGTTCGGCCGAGGCGCGCCGCCGCGTGAATGCGCCCGGCAGGGCGTGGGGTCAACAGAGCGGACGATCCTACTGGACCAGCTTCAGGGGCTTTTCGAGGACGGCGAGGACGCGCCTGAGGTCGTGTCCGCGCTTCAGGACCAGGCCCGCCGTGTTGATGACGGCATAGGGACCCTGCTTCGCGTCGGGGTTCTTCTCGACCCGGTAGAGCGGCATCTCGGAGGCGCGGCGGAAGATGGCGAAGACCGCTCTGCCCTTCAGGAAGTCGATGGCGTAGTCGCGCCATTCCCCGGCCGCCACCATGCGTCCGTAAAGCTGAAGAATGGCCTGCAGTTCGCGACGATCGAAGGAGACCCGTGGGGCGGCAGCACCGGCGTTCAATGGAACGACGGTGCCGATCGAACTCGTCTCGATGTCGGACATGAGGCTCCTTCCGGCGCTCCGGCTCGTGTCACGGTCCGGTCATGATCGACCGGACCGCGCCGATTGGCAAGCCACCGGGCGAGCGGTCTCAGACGGGCTTCGTCGTCCGCTCGAACAGCGGCAGGGTCTTGTACTGGCCCTTGGGGGTGAGAAGGCCTTCCTCGACCATACGGTCGTGCTCGATCTTGCCCTTCTCGTAGGCGAACGAGCCCGCATAGAAGGCGACCGTCCCGCCCGGCTTCGTCTGGCCCACCAAGAGCTTGACCATCTCGTAGTCGGTCAGCGCGCCGTAGGCGTCGTTCTCCGGACCGCGGAACTCGCCGACATGGAACAGCGTGACGATGTCGAACATCGGCAGGAGCCGCTTGTCGAGCTGGTAGATGTCGCCAAAGAAGGCCTTGTAGCCCCAGCCGAGTTCCGGATTCTCGACGATCATCGTCTCGTAGGTGCGGATCTCGCCGGGCGAGGCGGTGATGCCGAGGATGACGTTCTTGCGATCCTTCTCGACGTTGTGCAGGCCGAGAACGTGATGCCCGCCCGTGCCGAAATGGAAGATCGCCTTTCCGGAGACCTCGTTTTCGTCGAGCCAGTCGCAGAAGTGGACGTCGCAGGGGCATTCCTTGACCCTGAGGTCCCAGAAGTGATCCCAGATGTGCAGTGCCATGGCGTTGTGTCCTTTCGCGGCGCCGGCGTCGCCGCTTGTTCAGCCGGATGTCAGGGGTTGCGGGAGGCGGTCGCCGGCCTGAGCGGCACCGATGCGAGGTGGGCGCCGCGCTCGCCGCGCGACAGGACGAGCTTGCGGTCGTGCAGGGCCTCGAGGCCGGGCCTCAGGCCGACGCTGATCAGGGTCGAGCCCTCCAGCGCCGCGACGAGGGTGGCCATCAGCCTTGCCTCGCCGCCTTCGTCCATGGCGCTGGTGGCGCCGTCGAGGATGACGAGTTCCGGCCGCTGGACCAGCAGGCGGGCGACGGCGAGGCGCTGGCGCTCGCCGTTGGACAGCGTCTGGTCCCAGCGGTCGCTCTCGTCGAGCCGGTGGCTGAGATAGCCGAGACCGGCCTCGACGAGCGCCTCAGAGAGCACTGCGTCGTCGACGGGGAGAGACTGGGCCGGATAGAGCAGGACCCCTCGCAGCGAGCCTGCCGGCAGATAGGCCCGCTCGGGAATGAAGGCGACGCTGCCGCCGGCGGGGAGCGCGATGACGCCGGTGCCCCAGGGCCACAGGCCGGCGAGCGCCCGGACCAGGGTCGACTTGCCGGAGCCGCTCTCGCCCGAGACCATGACCTTCTCGCCTGCCTCGATGCGGGCATTGGCCTGATCGATGAGCACGCGGCCCGAGCGGTCGGCGATGGTCAGTTCGTCGAGCCGCACCGCGCCGGTTCCCGAGGGCGCCAGAACCAAGCCGCTGGTGTGATTGCGGTCGAAATCCCCGGCGATGTCGTCAATCGCGTTGGTGAGTTCGGTGACGCGCTGCATCGAGGCGTAGCACTGGGCCAGGGCGCGGAAATTGTCGACCAGCCAGGCAATGGCGACCTGCACCTGCATGAAGGCGCCGGCGAGCTGTGTCACCTGGCCGAGCGTGAACTCGCCCGACAGGTATTTCGGTGCGGCCAGCAGCAGGGGCAGCACGGGGATGAAGACGCCGCTGCCGTTGGTCAGCCAGGTGATGTGGCCGTGGCGGCGGACGACGGCGAGCCAGCGCCCGACGAGATCGCCGTAGGTGACGCCGAGCGCGCGGCGCTCGTCGGCCTCGCCACGGATGAGGGCGACGCTCTCGGCGTTCTCGCGCAGGCGCGTCAGTTCGAAACGGAGCTTGGCCTCGGCCTCATTTCGGCGGGCGACCGCCCCCGGCAGCTTGCGGCCGATCCACAGCATGAGGCCGGACATGGCGATACCGTAGAAGAGCGCCGCCAGCACCATGTAGCCGGGAATGACGAAGGAACTGGAGCCGACGGGGACCGTCAGCCCGCCGCCGACCACCCAGAGTACGCCGACGAAGGTGAGGGCAGAGACGATGGAGGAGAGCAGGCCGATGGCGAAATCGACGATCGGCTCTGTCGCCAGCCGCGTGTCCTCGGCGATGCGATACTCAGGATTGGCCGGCTCGGTGCGGGCGAGGCCCATGCGGTAATAGCGCTGGCCGCCCATCCAGCGTTCGATCAGCGAGCCGATGAGCCATTCGCGCCAGCGCACCTGCAGCGTCTCGCGCGAGACCACGATACCAACGCCGATGGCGGCGGCGCAGACGACGAGGCCGAGGAAGACGATGACCGCCCAGATCACGGTCGGAGTATCGGTGTTCTCCAGCGCGTCGAAGAAGCGGCGGTTCCAGGTGTTGACCGCGAAATTGATGCCGACATTGATGATGAGACAGGCGGCAAGCGCGCCCGTCAGGAACCACGCCCGACGCGCCGTGGCGCCGGACCACCAGCCGGACGCGAGCGCGAAGAAGTCGCGGAAGACCTTGCGGTCGAGGCCTTCGGCAGGGGAGGCGGGTGAGGACGTCAACGCTAGGGGCACCCGCGAACGGCTGAACACGACTTCGTGAGCGCCACCTTCCACGATCCCGGGAAGCTACGCAATTCCCCCATTCACGCCCGAAACGGATGAATGGCCGCTGAACCGCCGTCAGCCGATGCCGAGCACCCGGAGCCAGAGGATCGAGGTCACCACCGCCAGCAGGGTCGACAGCGCCACGGCCGTCGAGGCGATGCCGACGCCCTGGCCGTAGCGGGCGGCGAAAAGATAGGCGTTGATGCCGGCGGGCATCGCGGCGAACAGCACCACGGTGCCCGTCCAGGCCGGCGGCAGAGCGAAGAGGTAGTGGGCGATCACATAGGCGATGGCCGGGTGGACGAGCAGGCGCAGCACGCAGATCATCAGGGCCACCGGGACGTCGGCGCGCACGCCATAGGTCTTCAGCGACAGTCCCAGGGCGATCAGCGACAGCGGGATCGTGGTGCCCGCCACCATCTCCAGCATCGTCGCGGGGATACCGGAGGGTCGGATGCCCGCTGCCTGGAAGGCGACCCCCGCGGCCATGGCGATGATCAGCGGATGGGTGGCGAGGCCCTTGCCGAGCTTGACGACAAGCAACCCGCCACTGGCCGCCCGCGTACCTTCGAGCATCAGCGTCGCCAGTGTCATGGTGATGGGCAGGTTGACCGCGAGCAGCATGGCGATGGGAAAGGCCGCCTCCTCGCCATAGGCCTTGAGGATGATGGGAATGCCGATCAGAACCGTGTTGGCCTGGCCGGTGGCCAGCCCGGCGATGACGGCATCACCATGGCTGCGACGGAAGACGCCAGCGGCGAGGATGCTCGCCAACCCCCAGACGATGGCCATGCCGGCGTAGTAGGCGATCCAGTAGCCCCACGGAAAAGCACCGGGGAAGACGGCAGCCGTCAGCAGCTTGAACATCAGGGCCGGCGCGCCGATCGTGAAAAGATAGGAGGTCAGGCCCTCGTTGGCGCGCTCGCCGATGAGGCCCGCCAGCGCTGCCCCGTAGCCGAGGGCGACGAGGCCGAAGACCGGCGCGACGAGCATCACAAGTTCGAGCATGGAGAGCGAATTTCCGTTGGCAAGTCACGGGCAATAAACCATTTCTTTGTCAATCTGCGGTAGTCCTGCCGCATGCCCGTCATGTCCCACCGAAACGCCGCGAAAGCTGCCCGCGGAGCGTCGCTCAAGGTGTTGATCGCCGACGATCACGCCTTCTCGCGCGAGGTCGTGGCGCGTATCGCCAGCGCCCTCGGTCATCAGGTGACGCAGGTCGAGGGCGGCCATGCCGCGCTCGAGGCCGTGGCCGCGGCGAGCTTCGACGTCGCGGTGATCGACCGGCGCATGCCCGACATGGACGGGGCCGCCGTGGCCATCGCCATGAAGGCGTGTCCCGGCCATCCCCGTCTCGTGGCGCTGTCGGGCGACGATCCGGCCGACATGCTGCCCGGGCTTTTCGACGTGGTGCTGCAGAAGCCGGTCGATGCCTCGGTGCTGGCCCGCGCCCTCGCAGGCTGAGCAGGCGTTCGCTCCAGGACCATCTGTGACAGTTGTGCAACGCACACCTGCCATTTGTTCAGCCATCTTTAAGCAAGCTCACGTTTTCATCACACTCACGGTCAGCTTCATGGCCCGAGGTGATTCAGCCCCATGTCCGTGCGTCCCCTGTTGCGACCCGACGCGACGATCTCCGGACCTGCGGCGCCGACCGGCCGGCGCGCCTCTCCATCACGCACAGCACGGCCGAAGGACATCCTGATCGTCCTTCATCAGGAGCATTCGACGCCCGGGCGCGTCGGGCGCCTCCTGCAGGAGCGTGGCTTTCGCCTCGACATCCGCCGGCCCCGCTTCGGAGACCCGCTGCCGGCCGATACCCGCAACCTCGCCGGCGCGGTCATCTTCGGCGGGCCGATGAGCGCCAATGACCCCGACGATTTCGTCAAGGCGGAGATCGACTGGATCGGCGTCGCGCTCAAGGAGGAGCTGCCCTTTCTCGGCATCTGCCTCGGGGCGCAGATGATGGCGCGACATCTCGGCGCGAAGGTCGCCTTCCATCCCGAAGGTCAGGTCGAGGTCGGCTACTACCCCCTCTATCCGACGGAGGCGGCGCGCAGCGAGCTGCCCTGGCCGGACCATGTCTATCAGTGGCATCGCGAGGGTTTCGACGTGCCGACCGGTGCAGAACTGCTGGCCACCGGCGACTGCTTCGCCAACCAGGCCATCCGCGTCGGCCGCGCCGCCTATGGCATCCAGTTCCACCCCGAGGTGACGCACTGGATGATGAACCGCTGGACCACGCGGGCGCACGAGCGCATGGCCTCGCCCAATGCGCGGCCGCGCCAGGACCATTTCGACGGGCGCTACCTCCACGATCCGGGCGTGCGCCTGTGGCTCGATGCGTTTCTGGATCACTGGACGGCGCTGAAGGTCGCCTGACGGGTGGCACCGTCATGGTCGTGACATCAGCCCCGGCCAGCGTCACAGTCGAGGAAGTCGGGGGGCGATTCGTCCCTCGGAGGGCGCCGGGGCCCATGCGGTTTCCGGCGTCGAGCGCAGGGAGGTCGCCATGCCGCGTATCTTCACCGGTCTCGCCGTTCCCGAGGCCATGGCGGCGGATCTGGCGAGGCTGCGGGGCGGCCTGATGAGCGCCCG
>CAZEZD010000015.1:0-7824 GCA_964516115.1 uncultured Hyphomicrobiales bacterium | reverse complement strand
GGAACCCGAAGACTATCACCTGACTCTGCGCTTCGTCGGTGACGTGGACGAGCGTACCGCCAACGAGATCGCCGACCTGCTGCACGCGGTGCGCAAGCGCGCCATCGAGGTGACGCTGACCGGTCTCGGCGCCTTCGGGGGAGACCGCCCGCGGTCGATCTACGTCGCGGTGAAACAGACCCAGCCGCTGATGGAACTCCAGGCCGAGCATGAGCGCATCATCCGCCGAATCGGGTTTTCTCCGGAGCCGCGCAAGTTCGTGCCGCACATCACCCTGGCGCGGTTGAGCCGCGACGCCACGGCACGTTCCGTCGCCGACTGGCTGGCGCTGCGCGGGCTGTTCATGAGCCGCACTTTCATCGTGCCGAGCTTCGAACTGTTCTCGGCCAAGGAATCGGTCGGCGGCGGCCCCTATCTGGTCGAGGAGACCTATCCGCTGGCGGCCTGACCTGCCGGCGCGGGTATCAGGAAACGACAAAGCGGACCGCAGGGCCAGCCCCACCTGTCGATGCCGGCGCTTATGTCAGTTGCCGGCCGCGCCCTGATTGGCGACCTGCGGTGCGGCCTGCGGCTGCGGCGCGGCGCCCGTACCACCGAGGCCGATGGATCCCATGGTCCGGCTCAGCCAGTTGCCCTGCGGCGCGGCCGGTGCCGGATCCTGCGCAAAGGCCGAAACGGCGGAGGCTTGGGCGGATCCGGTCGAACGGGCCGCAACCGTCGTTCTGAGCGGCGAGGGGACGGGAACGGGGGCGCTGGCGATGCTGGTCGCCACCGAGGCCTCGAGTGCGGCCGGGGAAGCCGGCTGGCCGGCGACCGACGCCGGCAGGGTGACCGGCGTCGACGATGCCGAAGCGAGGGCCGGGCCAGAAGCCGCCGCCTGCGGCTCAACCGGCGAGCGGGCGGAGACGAGCGTCACCGGCTGGCTCTGCTGGCTGGCCAGCGAGAAGGTCTGCTCGCTGGAGCCGACGCGGATCTGGCGATGGGCGAAGCGGGCCGCGAAGGTGCGATGCGTGCCGCCGTCGATGCCGGAGCGGGCGGGCGCTGCCGTCACCTCGCGCGACAGGGCGGCCATCTGCGCCATGTCGCGGGCGTTCTTGGCCGCGACGGCCTGCCGGATCGGTGCGGGAACGACATAGGCCGGGCAGCGGCCCGCGGCCTGGAAGGCCGGGCGCGGCGCCGAGGTGTCATCGCCAATAGCGGTGAAACGCGTGCGCATGGAGCGGGCGGTCTCGGGCGCCGCCCGCGTCACCGGCGCCATGGTTGTCACCGGCTGGTTGAGCGAGGTCGGCACCGGGGTGCGCGGCGCGGCGGAGGTGGTGACATTGGCGCGGGAGGCGCCGGGGCTGCGGGTGCCCGCCCAGGGATCGTTGGCGGCGATCATCTCGCGGGTCTGCGGTGCGCCACCCTGCGCCAGAACCGATTCAGGGGCGACCGCATTGAACACATAGCGGCGCTCGCAGACGTCGACCTGCGGCTCCTGGCGGGTCACCTCAAAATGGTCATGGCCTTCCTTCAGGTTGCGCCAGAAAGCCATGTGCGGATTGTTGCGGTGGCGCGCCATGTTCCGCGGCGTCATGCGGAAGGGATAGGCCTGCACCTGGAAGCTGTCCTGGCCGGCCTGCAATGCGTCGCGGGCGAGCGCATAGACCTCGGCGATGGCCTCGTCGGTCATGGCGTAGCAGCCGCGCGACGAGCAGTCGCCATGCACCATCAGGTGCGACCCGCTACGACCGTAGGAGCGGTCGAACTGGTTGGGAAAGCCCATGTTGAAGGCGAGGTAGTAGGAGGAGCGCGGATTCATCAGGCCCATGTTGATCTGATAGAAGCCCTCCGGCGACTGCCGATCGCCTTCGCGGACCTTCGGACCGAGGTCGCCCGAATAGTTGCAGATCGGATAGGTCTTGAAGTGGGCATAGCGGCCGGAGGCGTCACGCTTCCACACCTCGAGCTCGGCCTCTTCCTTGAAGATGCGCATCAGCACGGGCGAGGCGCGCGTCATGCCCTTGACGTTCAGTTCCTCGAGGACGGCCTGGGAGATCGGGCGGTTGCCGCGATTGGGGTCGCCGCGCGAAACAGTCTCACCCTGGCAGCCGGCGAGCAGCAGCGCACAGGCCGCCGCGGAAACGGCGAGCCGCCAACCCGTGACCCGAAGGGACCGGGAGGTTTCCCCCTGAGACTGACCGGCCGTCTGCTGCAATGCTCTGCTCCCGAAACCGGGCGGAAACCGCCCCATGCACGGTATCAGCTTGGCGCCGATGATCCTTAACGGACCTTTGAAAGCGACCGATAGCGTCAACCCGAGGTTACCGCAAGCCGGCGAAAACACGACCGAGGGTTAACGATTTCCACCGGACGCTCACTTCCCGGTGATGTTGCCATGGGGAAGGTGGCGACCGTGTGGCCGTGGCTCAGACCGCGCGGCCGATGGCCAGGAACTTGTCGCGTCGCAGGCGCCGGATATCTTCCGGGGTTCGGCCGACGAGATCCTGAAGGGCCGTCTCGATGGCGTCGCCGACCCGCGTCACCGTCAGGTCCGGATCGCGATGGGCGCCGCCCACCGGTTCCTGCACGATCTGGTCGATCACCCCGAAACGCATGAGATCGTGCGCGGTGATCTTCATGTTGGTGGCGGCTTCCTGCGCCTTGGTGGTGTCGCGCCACAGGATGGAGGCCGCCCCCTCCGGCGAGATGACACTGTAGATGGCGTGTTCCAGCATCATCACCCGGTTGGCCGTGGCGATGGCGATGGCCCCGCCCGAGCCGCCTTCGCCGATGATGATCGCGATATTCGGAACGCCGAGACCCAGGCTGCAGTCGGTGGAGCGGGCGATGGCCTCGGCCTGACCGCGCTCCTCGGCGCCGATTCCCGGATAGGCGCCGGCGGTATCGACCAGCGACACGACGGGGATGTCGAAACGCTCGGCCGTCTCCATCAGGCGGACCGCCTTGCGGTAGCCCTCGGGCCGGGCCATGCCGAAATTGTGCCGGATGCGCGTCTCGGTCGTGTCGCCGCGCTCGTGGCCCATGATGCAGATGCTCTGCCCGCGAAAACGGCCGAAGCCGCCGACGATGGCCTCGTCCTCGCCGAAGACGCGGTCGCCGGCGAGCGGCGTGAAATCCTCGAGCAACTGGGCGATGTAGTCCAGCGTATGCGGCCGGCCGGGATGGCGGGCCACCAGCGTCTTCTGCCAGGGGGTGAGGCCCTGATAGAGGTCCTTCAGCGCCTGGTCAGCCTTCTGCTCGAGCCGCGTCACCTCATCGGTGATGGAGACGCCGCCGTCGCGTGCTGCGACCTCGCGCAGTTCCTCGACCTTGGATTCGAGTTCGGCGATCGGTTTTTCGAAATCGAGGTAGCTGCGCATCGGCAAGGGTGCGGTCCAGAACCTTGAGGACGATCCCGCGGGGACCTGGAGAAGGGTCCCGGAGACCCGTTGAAGGGCGAGGACATGCCTTTCGTGGCATGGCAAGTCAAGGACGGAGGACTGCCTAGTCGTCGCCCGCAAGCGGATGCAGGTCCCGCACCAGGCTCCTCAGCCGCTCATCCAGCACATGGGTATAAATCTGCGTCGTCGCAATGTCGGCATGGCCGAGAAGCTGCTGGACGGAGCGCAGATCGGCGCCGTTCTGCAGGAGATGGCTGGCGAAGGCGTGCCGGAGCACGTGCGGCGAGACCTTCGCCGCGGACAGGCCGGCGGCCCCGGCGACGGCCTTCAACTCGCGTCCGACGTGCTGTCGCGTCAGATGGCCGCTTTCGCCCGACGATGGGAACAGCCACTTCGACGGGCCGAGGCCTGCGTCCTCGCGGAGCGACAGGTAGGCGGCCATGGCCTCCTTCGCCGCGCCGTTGAGCGGGACGATGCGCTCCTTGTTGCCCTTGCCGCGGACCACCAGGAAACGCTGGTCGCGGCGGGCCGCGGCGATGGGGAGGGAAATCAGCTCCGAGACGCGCATGCCGGTGGCGTAGAGAAGCTCCAGCAGGCAGGCGAGACGCGCCGCCCTGAGCCGCTCGCCGATCGGACGATCCGGGTCGGCTATGCCTTCGCGCGAGGCGGCAAGCAGGCGGTCGACCTCGGCGAGGCCGAGCGTCTTCGGCAGCGGGCGGCCGCGCTTGGGGCCTTCGAGCACGGCGGCAGGGTCCTCCGGGCTCATCCCTTCCCCGTAGAGAAAGCGATGGAGCTGACGCACGGACGACAGGCGGCGGGCCAGGGAGGCGGTCTTCAGCCCGCGCGACTGGCAGTCGGCGAGATAGGCGCGAATGGTCGTCGTGGTCACTGATTTCGGGCTGGCGCCCTCGGCCGCGAGGAAGCCGGAATAGTCGTCGAGGTCGCGCCGGTAGGCCTCAAGCGTGTTGCGCGCGGCCCCGCGCTCCGCCGCCATCATGTCGAGGAAGAGATCGATTTCGCCCGCCACCGGGGTCGCCTAGCGCCGTGGCTGCAGGCGGGCGGGCGGCACGGCGACGCTCATCTCGCGCGGCTCAGGCTCCACCAGATAGGCGAGGGCCAGCATGCCGGAAAAGCCGAGGCCGCCCAGCACGAGAAGAACCACAACGAAGCGGAACAGTGTCGGCACCCGGGCCTCCTCGCCGAATCGCCCTCTTCGACCATCAAAGCCGGTTCGCGGCAAGGTGCAAGCGAGGCAGATGGCTGCTTGCAACCGTGGACAGCCGGCCGTCCGGTGCTTTGCGGGCGGGTCCAGCGCCTCTATGGTCGCGCCGCCGAGGGGACCGCATGAGCCTGACGATCGCCACCTGGAACATCAATTCCGTCCGCTTGCGCATCGAGACGGTCGCCCGTTTCGTTGCGGAGCATCGGCCCGACGTGCTGTGCCTTCAGGAGACCAAGTGCATGGACGGCCAGTTCCCGCTGGCGGACGTCAAGCGCATGGGCTTCGACCACATCGCGATCCACGGCCAGAAGGGCTACCACGGCGTCGCCGTCTTCTCCCGGCACGCCCTCGCCGGTGTCGACCGGCGGGCCTTCTGCGGCAAGAACGATGCGCGCCACATCGCCGTGACGCTGGCCGAGGGGCCGGCAGCCGGGACGCGGATCCACAATTTCTATGTGCCGGCCGGCGGCGACGAGCCCGATCCCGCGATCAACGAGAAATTCGCTCACAAGCTCGGCTTCCTCGACGAGATGGAGGCATGGGACGCCCTGCAGGTCGGTGCCGGGTCCTCGAAGGCGATCCTCGTCGGCGATCTCAACATCGCCCCGCTCGAACACGATGTCTGGAGTTCGAAGCAGCTTGCGAAAGTCGTCTCCCACACGCCGATCGAACGGCGGCGCCTCAACGAGATCGCGAGCCGTGGCCGCTGGGTCGACATGATGCGGGCGCTGACCCCCGAGCCGCACAAGCTCTACACGTGGTGGAGCTACCGCGCCGCCGACTGGGCCGCCGCCGACAGGGGCCGCCGCCTCGATCACGTGTGGCTCAGCCCCGCGCTGGCCCCCGCCATGAAGCGCGTCGACGTCCTGCGCGAGGCGCGCGGGTGGGACCGTCCGTCGGACCACGTTCCGGTCATCGCAACGCTGTCCCTGTGACAAAGCGGCGCGGATTGTGTTGCACCGCACCACCTGAACGGCCTATGGCCGGCGGGCCGCCGTTTCGTTGACACCCTGCGGGGCCGCTTCTACGGTGCGCGCCCGGTCGAAATGACTTTCAAAACCGATTGTCCGAGGGATGTTTCATCCACTCGGGGAGGGACACGATGAAGATCCTTGTGCCCGTGAAGCGGGTCGTCGATTACAATGTGAAGATCCGCGTGAAGCCCGATGGCTCCGGGGTCGAACTCGCCAACGTGAAGATGTCGATGAATCCCTTCGACGAGATCGCCGTCGAGGAGGCGCTCCGCTTGAAGGAGAAGGGCGCGGCGACCGAGATCGTCGTCGTCTCCATCGGCCCGCAGGGCGCCGCAGAGACCATCCGCACCGCGCTCGCCATGGGCGCAGACCGCGGCATCCATGTGAAGACGGACGCCACTGTCGAGCCGCTCGCCGTCGCCAAGATCCTCAAGGGCGTGGTCGGTGAAGAGGCTCCGGGCCTCGTCATCCTCGGCAAGCAGGCGATCGACGACGACGCCAACCAGACCGGCCAGATGCTCGCCGCCCTCCTCGGCTGGCCGCAGGGCACCTTCGCCTCCAAGGTCGATGTCGCCGGCGACGCCGTCTCCGTCACCCGCGAGGTCGATGGCGGTCTGCAGACAGTGAAGCTGAACACGCCTGCCATCGTCACGACGGACCTGCGCCTCAACGAGCCGCGCTATGCCTCGCTGCCGAACATCATGAAGGCGAAGAAGAAGCCGATCGACGAGAAGACGCCGGAGACCTACGGCGTCGACGTCGCTCCGCGCCTCAAGGTGCTGAAGACCACCGAGCCGGGTGGGCGCAAGGCCGGCGTCAAGGTCGCCTCCGTCGCCGAACTCGTCGGCAAGCTCAAGAACGAAGCCGGGGTGCTCTGATGGCCACGCTCCTCCTCGCCGAACACGACAATGTCGCGCTGAAGGATCCGACGCTGAAGGCGCTGACTGCAGCGGTCGCCCTCGGCGCGCCGGTCACCGTCCTCGTCGCCGGCTCGGGCTGCCAGGCCGCCGCCGAGGCCGCCTCCAAACTTGCCGGCGTCGCCAGGGTGCTGGTCGCCGACAGCGCCGCCTATGCCAACCTGCTGGCCGAGCCGACCGCGGCCCTCATCGTCTCGCTGGCCGGCGGCTATGACGCGATCGTCGCGCCCTCGACCGCCAACGGCAAGAACATCCTGCCGCGCGTCGCCGCCCTGCTCGATGTGATGCAGATCTCCGACATCACCAAGGTCGTCGCGCCCGACACGTTCGAGCGGCCGATCTATGCCGGCAACGCCATCCAGACGGTGCAGTCGACCGACGCGAAGAAAGTCATCACCGTGCGCACCGCCTCCTTCCAGGCGGCCGGCGCAGGCGGCTCCACCCCGATCGAAGCAGCCACGGCCGCCGCCGATCCCGGCGTCTCGACCTTCGTCGGCGAGGAGATCGCCAAGTCCGACCGGCCGGAGCTCGGCGCTGCCAAGATCATCATCTCCGGCGGCCGCGCGCTCGGCTCGAAGGAGAACTTCGCCAAGGTGATCGAGCCCGTCGCCGACAAGCTCGGCGCCGCCATGGGCGCCTCGCGCGCCGCGGTGGACGCCGGCTATGCGCCGAACGACTGGCAGGTGGGGCAGACCGGCAAGGTCGTCGCTCCCGATCTCTACATCGCCGTCGGGATTTCCGGTGCGATCCAGCACCTCGCCGGCATGAAGGACTCCAAGGTGATCGTCGCCATCAACAAGGACGAGGAGGCGCCGATCTTCCAGGTGGCCGACTACGGCCTGGTCGGCGACCTCTTCACGATCCTGCCCGAGCTCGAGAAAGAGCTCGGCAAATAAGACCATCTTCGGCGGGCGGGGTCCTGATCCCGCCCGCTGTCCTATGCACGGTCGGGATAGCATCCGTGACGGGTCCGTCGTAGAGATGTCCGCCAGATCGTCTTGATCGGACCGCCGCCCGGCGCAAGCTGCCGGGCCGCGCACCGGGTGGAACCATGGACATTCGCAAGATCGGCGTGATCGGCGCCGGCCAGATGGGTAACGGCATCGCGCATGTGGCGGCTCTCGCCGGCATCGACGTGGCCCTGCACGACCTTTCCGAGGAGCGCATCAAGTCGGGCCTCGCGACGATCAACGGCAACATGAGCCGTCAACTGTCGAAGAACCTGATCACCGAGGAAGAGCGGCAAGGCGCGCTGCTGCGCATCGAGGGCGCCCCAAAGGTGGACGACCTCGCCGATTGCGACCTCGTTATCGAGGCGGCGACCGAGA
>CAZEZD010000014.1:13493-18872 GCA_964516115.1 uncultured Hyphomicrobiales bacterium | reverse complement strand
CCCAGCTCGTGCTGGACGAGAGCGGCTACACGGAGATGTGGCAGAAGGACAAGACGGCGGAGGGCGCCGGGCGCCTGGAGAACCTCAAGGAACTCGTCCGCTCCATGGAGGAATTCGAGAACCTCGCCGGCTTCCTCGAACATATTGCGCTCGTCACCGAGGCGCGCGGCGAGGGCGAGACCGAGGATGCGGTCTCGATCATGACGCTGCATTCGGCCAAGGGCCTCGAATTCGAGACGGTGTTTCTGCCCGGTTGGGAGGAGGGGCTGTTTCCGCACCAGCGCTCGCTCGACGAGAACGGTCGCGCCGGCCTCGAGGAGGAACGCCGGCTCGCCTATGTCGGCATCACCCGCGCGCGGCGGCGGGCGAAGATTTATTTTGCCGGCAACAGACGGATCCATGGCCTCTGGCAGTCGACGGTGCCAAGCCGCTTCGTCAACGATCTGCCGCCCGAGCATGTCGAGATTTCGGAAGGGCTCGGCACCTCCGGCTATGGCGGCATGGGTCGCGGTGGCTTCGGCCAGAACCGGTTCGACAAGGTGGAGAGCTTCTCCTCGACCTATTCTACGCCCGGCTGGCAGCGGGCCCAGGCACAGAGATCGCTGAACGAGGCGCAGGCGCGCTTCACCGGCCGCACCGGCAGCCAGGCTTTCGGGTCGACCTTCGCCGAGGGACGTGGCGGCTTCCAGGGCCGGCTGACGGACCGCTCGGGGGGCGGCCGCACCATCGACGGCGACCTCGTCGCCAAGTCGACCGGCGAACCCTCGCGCTACCAGCCCGGCGACCGGGTGTTCCACCTGAAGTTCGGTTATGGCGACGTGGTGTCAGCCGAGGGCAACAAGCTCACCGTGCAGTTCGACAAGGCCGGCGAGAAGAAGGTCGTGGACAGTTTCGTCCAGGCGGCGTGAATGCATCCAAGGCTGTCAATTTGGGGACCAATCTTTCGCTTAGCGATGCAATAACCCTGTGAACATTGGGGTAATGGGGATATCTGCCTCATCAACTCGGCTCGCCGTTGGTCTAGCCGCATATTCTTGCTGTCGACCTGAACTGATTCGAAGGCCGATACCATGCTCCGCGACAGCCGCGACATCATCCGCCGTCTCGAATCCGAGGGCTATGCGCTGCGGGCGGTCAAGGGCTCGCACCACAAGTTCTTCCACGATGGCCTGCGCCGGATGGTGACGGTCCCTCACCCGAAGCGAGACTTGCCGCTCGGAACAGTGTATTCCATCTATCGACAGGCGGGCTGGGCCCGCGAGCGGTAATCCGAACCTCGTCTGCGCCATGCCGAGCTATATCGCCATCGTCCACAAGGATTCCGACAGCTGCTACGGCGTGCAGTTTCCCGACGTGCCGGGAGCCTTTTCGGCAGGCGACACAATCGACGAGGCGGTGGCCAATGCGGCGGAAGCGATCGCCTTCGCCGCCGAGGATTGGGAAGAGCTGCAGGGCAGACCCTTTCCCGCGCCGAGGAGCATCGATCAGCTCCGCGCCGATCCGGAATTCAATGAGGCCGCCGAGGGCGGCATGCTGCTGATCGTGCCCTTCGATCCGCCGGCGCACCGCGTCGCGGCCGAGTAGCCTCGGCGGACGTCTGACGCTTCTTTTGCTGGATGACGCCATACCAGCCGAGCCCGCCATAGGTCTCGTAGCCCGGCGTCAGGTGGAAGGCCGTCGTGGTGCCGTCGCGCTCCGTGCCGAAGCCTGCCTTCCGGCCACCTGTGTCAAGGGCCAGCGTCTCGGTCAGCACGCCGCGGCCGTCGGAACTGGCGATGATGCGCCTGCGCGCATCCACCAGCATGACGCGGCTGCGGCCTGCTTCCTCCTCCGACAGCCGGACGCCCTCAACGATGGCGCGCGCCTGGGGCTCCCAGTCGAAATGGACGGCCAGCACGCCGAGAGGTGCGCCGTGGGTGGCGCCGCCGGCACGCACGGCGGTGGCATAGGTCGCAACCTGCGCATCGGCGAGCGGACCCGAGCAGGCGATGTCGGCCACCGCGTAGTCGTCGCCGCTGGCAAGCGCCATGGCGCGGGTGAACCACGGCTCGTGGCGGACGCACTGCCCCGCGACGTCGAAGCGGTCCGGCCGTCCGCTCGCCACCAAGCGTCCCTCGCGGTCGCACAGCCAGAGGTCGAGATAAACCGTGTAGGCGCCGAGGATCACCCCGAGGCGCTGTGAGGCATGGACGAGATGGTCAGCCGAAGCGTCCGATAGGGCCTCGACGACGGCGGAGTCGGTGGCCCACCAGCGGACGTCGCAGGTGCGCTCATAGAGGTTGCGGTCCATCAGCTCGATGGCGTTGAGGGCGAGGTCCATCAGCCGCTGGCCGGCGGCTTGCGTGCTCATCGCGAGGGTCATCGCCTCCAGCGCGTCGATCTGTCGGCCAAGTTCCGCCGAGAACTGCTGGGCGATACCGCCGACACGGGACGAGATTTCACGCACCTCGGCGGCGACGACCGAGAATCCCCGCCCGTTCTCGCCAGCCCGCGCCGATTCGATGAGAGCATTCAGCGCCAGCATGCGCAGGCCGTTGGTGATCTTGTGGATCTCCTCGATCTTGGTGCCGGTCGTGCCCTTCACCGCCCGCGTGGCGGCGAGGATCGTGTCGAGCGAAGGGGCTGCGGCAGGATCGGCGGCGGTGTGCGCAAGGGCGGTCATGGACAGGCTCTCCTGTCACCGAAGGTGGAAAATCACGGTTACGATCCGGTTAATGCGAGGCACCGCGATTTCTGTCTAATAGATTGAAGTCATGTGAAAATTTATCTTTGCATACAATTTGTGCATCTCGTTGTCGCTCAGGGTTGCCGTAGAGTTAGGTCCATCCCGAATGCCACCCCCTCGCGCTCTCACGTGACAGGAGGCCATCGTGCGGCTATCACGCCGCATGCTCGAAGGACTTCACCCCGTGTCACCCACCCACCTCATGCGCCTCGAGACGTCGGAGCGCGCGGCGCGCAAGGTCGGCGACCTCATCGGCGAGATGTTCGACCCGGCCGAGACGGCGGTCGCGGCCTTCGAGGCGCCCGACGGCAAGATCTGGCTCGTCGAGGTCTTCTTCCGCGAGGCGCCCGACGAGGAACACGTGCGCTCGCTCGTCCGCGCCACGGCGGGCGAGGCGGTGGCGGCCTGCGTCACCTTCCACGCGATCGAGTCGCGCGACTGGGTGCGCACCTCGCTCGACGGGCTGAAGCCGGTTCAGGCCGGCCGCTTCACCGTCTTCGGCTCGCATGACCGCGACAAGGTGGCGGCCAACGCCATCCCCATCGAGATCGAGGCGGCGCTCGCCTTTGGCACCGGCCATCACGGCACGACGCTCGGTTGCCTGCGGGCCATCGACAGGCTCGCCAAGGTGGGCCGCGCCTTCCGGCCGCTCGATGTGGGGACCGGCACGGGCGTTCTCGCCATCGCCGCGGGGCTGCGCCACCGGGTGCCGGTTCTGGCGTCCGACATCGACCGGATCTCGGTGATCGCCGCGCATGAGAACGCGGTGCTCAACAGGGCACGAACCTATGTGCGGGTCATCCACGCGGCGGGGCTGAAGGATGGACGCTTCCGCAACGGCGCGCCCTATGACCTGATCCTCGCCAACATCCTGCCGCGGCCGCTGGTGGGGCTCGCGAGCGATCTCGTCCGGCTTGTGGCACCCGGCGGCACGGTGGTCCTGTCGGGGATCATCCCGCCGCATGCCAATCTCGTCGTCTCCGCCTATCGTGACCGGGGCCTGCGGCTCGTCATGCGCGAGGAGATCGAGGGCTGGGTGACGCTCACCATGCGCCGCGGGCGCTGAAACCTCAGCTCTCCTTCGCGCCGAGCTCCCTCTTCGCCAGCGCCCGGTAGCGCTCCTGCTCGCTGGTCTTCGCCTGACCGTCGCCCGGCCAGGGCTTGCCGGGGTTCTGCAGCTCGAAGATCCGCCTGGCCACCCGCTCGACCGCGGCCTCGTCGTCATTGTCGGCCATGATGATTTCCCTTCCCGGCAGTGCTGCGCGGGCGCCACGCTTCGTTGCCTGGCCACCTTGCCCGCATCCCGCCCGGGTGATCAACTCCCCGGCCTTCCATCGGATCCCGGTTCATGCGCCTCGTTCGCCGCCTTCTGAAATGGTCGCTCGTCACCCTTGTCGTCGTTCTCGCGGCGGCAGCGGGCCTTGCCGTCTGGTATGTGCGCGCGGTCGAGCCGCAGGTCGCCGGCTCGCTGACCCTGCCGGGGTTCGAGCGGCCGGTGGAAATCGTCCGCGATCGCGAGGGCGTGCCGCACATCTTCGCGGCCAGCGAGGTGGATGCCACCGCCGCGCTCGGCTTCGTCCATGCGCAGGACCGTCTCTGGCAGATGGAGATGAACCGCCGCATCGCCGACGGCCGCCTCGCCGAGGTTGTCGGCGCGCCGGGTCTGGAGACCGACCGGTTCCTGCGCACCATCGGCATCCGTCGCGCCGCGGAGGCGATCTTTTCCAATCTGGAGGCCGAGACGCGGGTGTTGCTCGCCGCCTATGCGCGCGGGGTGAACGCCTATCTGACGACGCGCTCCGCACCCCTTCCGCCGGAGTTTCAGATCCTGCGCGCGTCGGCGCCGGAGCCCTGGTCGCCCATCGATTCCATCGGCTGGTCGCTGATGATGGCGCTCGATCTCGGCGGCAATCTCAATGCCGAGCTGACGCGGTTGCGGCTCGCCCAGGCCGGCCTGCCGATGGCGCGCATCGGCGAGTTCCTGCCGCCTAATCCCGGCGAAAGCTGGCCGGCGCTGCCCGACTATCTCGCCCTCTACCGCTCGCTGAAGTCGCAGGCGGCGCGCACCGGCAGCCTGATCCGGGCCTTCGACCTCGGCCTGGAAGGTGTCGGCTCCAATAACTGGGTGGTGTCCGGGGCGCGATCGGAGACGGGCAAGCCGCTGCTCGCCAATGATCCCCATCTCGGCCTGTCGGCGCCGGCGCTCTGGTATTTCGCCCGCCTGACCTCGCCGGCGGGAACGGTCATCGGCGCCACCCTGCCAGGCGTTCCGAGCGTGGTCCTCGGCCGCAACCAGCACATCGCCTGGGGCTTCACCAATACCGGGCCCGACGTGCAGGATCTGTTCATCGAGCAGGTCGATGCGGCCGATCCGTCCCGCTACCGCACGCCCGACGGCTGGGCGCGGTTCGACACGGTGCGCGAGGTCATCCGGGTGCGCGGCGCACCCGACGAGGTGCTCACCGTGCGCATCTCACGGCATGGTCCGGTGATCTCCGACGGCGCTTCGCGCGGGGCCACCGCGGCGGCGCCCGAAGGCCATGCCCTGGCGCTGCAATGGACGGCGCTGAGCCCCGACAACCTGACGGTCCAGGCCTTCGCCCGCCTCAACCGGGCGCGCAACTGGACGGAGTTCCTCGCCGCCGCCCGCCACT
>CAZEZD010000014.1:900-13483 GCA_964516115.1 uncultured Hyphomicrobiales bacterium | reverse complement strand
AATATCGGCTTCATCGCGGCCGGCCGCGTCCCCATCCGCAAACCGGAGAACGACCTGAAAGGCCTGTTCCCTGCGCCCGGCTGGGACGCGCGCTACGACTGGGCGGGCTATGTTCCCTTCGAGGAACTGCCGCAGGAGTTCAACCCGGCGCGCGGCTACCGGATCACCGCCAACGAGCGGATCACGCCGGAGGGCTATCCGCACCACATCACCTCGGAATGGGCGACGCCGCACCGGGCGAACCGCATCGCGGAACTCCTGGGCGCGCGGGAACGGCATTCGGTCGATACGTTCCGCGCCCTGCAGGCCGATGCCCGCTCCGGTGCCGTGCGCGAGATGCTGCCGCTGCTGCTGAAGGCACACGAAAAGGCGGAAGCCGGGCGGGGGCGGCAGACGCCGGAGCGTGTAAAGGCCGTGCTGGCGGCTCTTGCCGCCTTCGACGGGACCATGGCGGCGGATCGTCCCGAGCCGCTGGTCGCGACGGCCTGGGTCCGCGAACTGACGCGGCTCGTCTATGCCGACGAACTCGGTCCCGACCTCTTCGCGGCCTACTGGGACCAGCGCCAGGTCTTCATGATGGCGGTGCTCACCGACAGGGACGGGCAGGGCGCCTGGTGCGGCAATGCCCGCACCGCCGGAGCCTCCGGCATCTGCGACGCGCTGGTGTCGCGCGCGCTCGATCTGGCGCTTGAGGACCTCGAGAGACGCTACGGCGCCGACTGGCGAAGCTGGCGCTGGGGCGTCGCGCATGATGCCCGCTCCGAGCATCGACCCTTTGCGAGGGTGGCGGCGCTGGCACGGTTCTTTGACGTGAGAGTCCCGGTCCCCGGCGACACCTACACCGTTAACGTCAACCGCCACACGATCCGCAATGCCGCCGAGCCCTTCGTATCCCGCCACGCGGCCTCGCTCAGGGCGATCTATGACATGGCTGATCCGGAGCGCTCGCTGTTCATCCACTCGACCGGCCAGTCCGGCCTGCCAACGTCGCGCTTCTATCGCAATCTTGCGGAACGCTGGGCGAAGGTCGAGTTCCTGCCGATGCGCACGCGACGCGCCGACATCGAGCGGGAGGCCATCGGCACGCTGACCATCGTGCCGCGCTGAGCGGCAGGCCGGCTCCCGCTGCAACACGGCCGAGACGCGGGAAACAGACGGCTGCTGCGGGCCCGACGGGATGGCAGGATCGGCGCGTTATCAGGTCGCATCGATCGACCTTGAGGGGGCTACTCCGATGAACCGCCGCTCCGCACGCACCGGCCTGCTGGCCGCATCGCTTCTCTGCCTCGGGCTTGCCACCGGCCCGGCGCTCGCCCTGAACGCGGTCTGCGAAGTCCTGCCGACCTCCGATGGCTTCGCGGCGCTGCGCGCCGGCCCATCGCCCGATGCGCGGCTGCTCGCCCGGATGAAGACCGGCCACAATGTCCACCTGCGCGCCCGCAACCAGGGCGAGATCATCCGCTCGGGGGCCTGGACGCAGGTGATGTACTGGCCCGACGGCGAACTCTACCAGCCGGCTGACCCGCAGTACCGGACGGGCCGCGTCGGCTGGGTCGCGCAGCGCCTCATCGGCGATTGCGGCTGACGGCCCGGGACTGCGCCTCAGGCCGCCGCGGCGGCCGTGATGAAGGCGTCGATCTCCTCCGACAGGCCCTTCAACTGGCCCGCCAGCGCGTCGCGCGCCGCGGCGAGCGACTGCGTGGTCGCCTCGACATCCGCGCCGACACCGCCCAGTGCCTCGATGCTGGCGCTGGCAGCCGCGCTGTGGTGCGAGGTGTCGCGCATCATGGCGGTCAGGCTGGCCGTGGCTGCGCCCTGTTCCTCGACCGCCGAGGCGATGGAACCGGTGGTCCTGTTGATCTCCTCGATGACCTGCGAGATGGCACCGATCCGCTGCACCGTCGCGCGGGTGGCGTCCTGCATCAGCCCGATGCTGGTGGAGATATCGGTGGTCGCGCGGGTCGTCTGGGTGGCGAGCTGCTTGACCTCCTGCGCCACGACCGCAAAGCCGCGCCCGGCCTCGCCGGCGCGGGCAGCCTCGATGGTGGCATTGAGGGCGAGCAGATTGGTCTGGCTGGCAATGGAGCCGATGAGTTCCACCACCTTGCCGATCTCGTCGGCCCGCGTCGCGAGATCGGCGATCGACTGGCTGGCTTCGGTCGCATCGAGCGTCGCGCGGCGGGCGACCTCGGCGGAAAGGGTCGCCTGCTGGCCGATCTCGCCGACCGATTGCGACAGTTGCTCGACGGCGCTGGCGCCGGCCTGGACATTGGCGACCGTCATGCGCGTCGCGGCCGAGACGTCATCGGTGGCGGAGGTCGAGCGAACCGTGACCTGGCCGAGAGCCGTGGTGCAGGCGAGCAGCCTGTCGTTGACCGTCTCCGACAGGGTGAGCCTCTGTTTCACCTGCTCGGAGAAGGTTGCGGTGCGCGCGGCCAGCTGTTCGCCGCGCCGCATCCGCTCCTCGACGAGGATCTCCTGGTACAGCGAGATGGCGATGTCCATGTCGAGCATGACGGCGGCGGTGACGGCCTGGACGCGCCGCGCCGCGGTGGCGGGACGCAGCCGGTGGCGCCGCACGAGGATCGCCTGCATCTGGCGCAGGACGAAAGAGTAGCCGCCGATGTACCAGGACGGCTCAAGGCCGATGCGATGATGGACCTGGCCGATCGTCCGCGCCCCCTGCAGATAGGCGGAGTCGAAACGTCCGCTGAAGAGGTTCTCCCAATGGCGCTTCTGGGCGCCGACGAGCCTCGGCGTCTGCTCGCCGACCATGGCGGCGAGCTTCGGCACCGACGTCACATGGGCGTAGAAGCCCTTGAAGATCGGGTCGAGATTGTCCCGCAGTTCGTCAAGCGCCTTTGCAAGCTCCAGACGCAGAGAGCCCTCAAGGCCGTGGAAGAGAAGGCGATCGGCCAGCGACGGGTCGCACACAGGGGTCATCAATGGAGCTCTCGAACGATCGGGTTTGCGGGGGGGGGGAGGACCGTAGTCCCATGGTCCGACCGATCATTTGCGGCGCAGCATTGAATGTGCGTTAACGGGCATAACAATATTGTGCAGCCCTGACATGCGAATTGTCATGGCTGCGGGATGTCCCCCACGATCATTCCGCCGTTAGCATGCGGTCCAGTGCAGGGTCAGGCCGCCCCGGCGGGCTTCGGGAGCCGCGCGGTCGGCGTGCGCATGGTCACCAGCTCCTCCGCGGCGGTCGGATGCACCGCCATGGTCGCGTCGAAGTCGGCCTTGGTCGCGCCCATCCTGACGGCGATGCCGGCGAGCTGGATCATTTCACCTGCGTCCGGGCCGCAGATGTGGACCCCGAGGACGCGGTCGGTCTCGCCATCGACCACCAGCTTCATCAGCATGCGCGTGTCGCGGCCGGAGATCGTGTGCTTCATCGGACGGAATGACGCCTTGTAGATGTCGAGGGCGCATCCCGACAGCCGCGCCTGCTCCTCCGAAAGGCCGACGGTTCCGATCTCAGGCTCGGAAAAGACCGCGGTCGGAATGATCGCATGATCGGCGACCCAGCGCCGTCCGCCGAACACCGTGTCGGCGAAGGCATGGCCCTCGCGGATCGCGACGGGCGTCAGGTTGGCCCGGTCGGTAACGTCGCCGACCGCATGGATGGACGGCACGGAGGTGCGGCTCTCCTCGTCGACGATGATCTGGCCGTCGGCGCCGAGTGCCACGCCGGCCGCCTCGAGGCCGAGGCCCGCCGTGTTCGGCTTGCGGCCGATCGCCATCAGGACCTGGTCGGCCTCGATGGGCGCATGGCCGTTCCTGAATGCGACGGTCAATCCGGTCTCCGACCGGGTGATGCCGGTGAAGGTCTCGTTCATCACCAGCCGGATGCCCTTCTTCGCATATTCGGCCATCAGGTGATCGCGCAGGTCCTCGTCGAAGCCGCGCATGATCTTTTCGCCGCGATAGACGAGGGTCACCTCGGAGCCGAGGCCCGCGAAGACCCCGGCGAACTCGACGGCGATATAGCCGCCGCCGGCGATGACGATCCGCTTCGGCTGTTCCGGCAGGTGAAAGACCTCGTTGGATGAGATGGCGAGTTCGCGCCCGGGCAGGGCGTCGTCGGTGGAGGGGCGCGCCCCCGTCGCGATGAGGATATGCCGCGCCGAGACGGTGCGGCCGTCGGTGAGGCGCACGCTGTTGGGGCCGGCGACCGTCGCCCGCTGGGCGGTGATCTCGACGCCCGCCTTGGTAAGGTTCGCCCCATAGATGCCTTCGAGGCGAGCGATCTCCCTGTCCTTGGCAGCGATGAAGGTCGGCCAGTCGAAGCGTGCCGGCCCGACCGTCCAGCCGAAGCCCGCCGCGTCCTCGAAATGCTCGTGATACTGCGAGGCATAGACCATCAGCTTCTTCGGAACGCAGCCGCGGATCACGCAGGTGCCGCCCATGCGGTACTCCTCCGCCAGCATCACCTTCGCACCATGGGTCGCCGCGATGCGGGCTGCCCGGACGCCGCCCGAGCCGCCACCGATCACGAAGAGGTCGACGTCGAAGGTCATCGGGACATCCTTGGCAAGCAGGCTTTCGGTGCGGAACGGCCGCGCCGGAGAGATGGGCAGGCGCAAGCGATTATCACAGGCCGTTGGCGACACAAACGCGCGAGGGGCGGCGAGACGCCGCGCCCCGCCCGCGTTGCACCCTGCGACCCGGCGCGCCATGGTCAGCGGTTGCAGGACACGGGAGCACACGTGACACAGGCGCTGGAACGGGCCGATCAAAGCGGAACGCCGGGCGCCGCGCGTTCCGAACACCTGTTCAAAGCCCTGCTCGGCCGCGCGCCGGCGGAGGGCGAACTCGCCGGCCTGCCGGAGGACCCCCGGACGCTGGCTGAGGCCCTGACGCAGTCGGTCGAATACCGCAATCGCTTCCGCGACGCGCGACGCGATGCCGACAACGCCGCCGAGGCCACCACGCTCTGGCCGGCGGAGACGCGCCCGTACGATCTGCACATCTTCATCGTCAGCGGCGATCCCTGGTCGAAATCCGAGGCCGCGGTGTCGCTGCTGGCGCCGCGGATCGGTGGCCGGGTGGTCATGACCGTCGTTTCGGGGCAGGAGGACCCGCGTCCCTTCCCTGTCCGGGACGACCTCGAACTCGTCGTCATTCCGGGCCAGAGTGTCTTCCAACTCAGGGCGAAGCTGCCGGGCCTCATGAAGGAGGCCGCCTGGATCGTCTCGATCGAGGATCATTCCGTGCCCACCGATGAGTGGCTCGACGGGCTCCTGGCGGCGATCGACGGGACCCCGCCGGAGCAACTCGCCATCACGGGGACCGCCGCCAACCTCGATTCCACCGAGCCGTGGCACTGGGCGAACTTTCTGTTCAACTTCTATCGTCACTGGCACCCCAGCGATGCGTCCGAACTGACAGGTACCGTCGCCACCACGGTCTTCCGGCGCGATATCGTCGGGACGCGCGATTTCCGCGTCTTCGAGTACGAGAGCTTCGTGCTCGGACGCCCGATGCCGGTGAACAACGGCTTTCCGATCAACCACATCCAGCGCACCTCGTTCTGGGAAGCGTCGACACACGTCTTCGACAACGGTCTCGTCTTCGGCAGTTCGCTGCGGCGCCATGCCGACAATCCGCGGGTGGCCGTGCTGGACTCGGTGCGGTGGGTTCTCGGCGGGCGGATGCGCGACATCGCTGAGGTTCTCGCCCGCCATCCCCGCGCGCAGGACCTGCCGCCCGGCACGGTGGGCCGGGTCCGCTGGGTGGCCTGGTGCCATTCGCTGGGCGTCGTCATCGGAGCCCTGTTCGGCGGCGGGCGTGCGCACCTCCGCCTGGAATGACCGGGGCCGGAGTAAGGTCCGCAATTGCCGCTATGGCGGCATGACCCGAGCAGTGCCAAAGTCCTCCTCAAACGACGTCAGGAGGACGCCCCATGACCACACTCACCCGGCGCGAGGCCGTCGCGCTCGGCACCGCCATTCTGTCCGTGGCCGCCGGTGGCTCGTCCTGGGCGCAGGCCCCTGCCGAGCTGAAGATCCTGGCGCCTGCCGCCCCCGGCGGGGGCTGGGACCAGACGGCCCGCGTCATGCAGGGCGTGCTGACCACCGAGCGGATCGTCCGCTCGGCCCAGGTCACCAACGTCGCAGGCGCCGGCGGCACCATCGGCATCGCCCAGTTCGTCAACGGCGCGCGCGGCGATCCGACCGCCCTGATGGTTTCCGGCTTCGTCATGGTGGGCGCCATCCTGATGAACAAGGCACCGGTGACGCTCGACGCGGTCACGCCGATCGCCCGGCTGACCGGCGAATGGCAGGCGCTGGTCGTCGCCCAGAACTCGCCGATCAAGTCGGTTCAGGATCTCGTCGCAGCGCTCAAGGCCGACGTCACCAAGGTGAGCTGGGGCGGCGGCTCGGCCGGCGGCGTCGACCACATCACAGCGGCGATGTTTGCCGGGCTCGCCGGAGCCGACGGCTCGAAGGTCAACTACATCGCCCATTCCGGCGGCGGCGAGGCGCTGGCCGCCATCCTGTCGGGTCGCGTGACGGTCGGTGTCGGCGGCGGCAGCGAGTTCGAGCAGCACGTCAAGGGCCGGCGCATGCGCTGGATCGGCCTCACCGCCCCGCAGGGCACGCCGGGCCTGGCCGGGCCGACGCTGGCCGAACAGGGCGTTACGCTGGTGCTGCAGAACTGGCGCAGCGTCTTCGCGGCGCCGGGCATCAGCCCGGCCCAGAGGGCGGGCCTTGCCGAAGTCGTGGAGAAGATGGCGAAGTCCAAGGCCTGGGCGGACCAGCTCGCCGCCAAGGGATGGCAGGACACCTATCTGGGGGGCGAGGCCTTCGAGGCCTTCCTGAAGGAGGAGATCGCCCGCGTGTCCGGCGTGCTGCGCGAGCTTGGCCTGGTGAGCGCGTGATGGAGGCGGGTGGTCGTTCCGCACCCGACCGGCCGGTGATCGCCATCGGCCTCGGTCTCGTCGCCGTCGCGGCGGTCGTCGTCTGGCAGTCCTGGGCCCTGCGCGCCAGCTTCGGCAACCAGACGCTCGGGCCCCAGATGATGCCCTTCCTCGTCGGCGCGCTCCTGCTGCTGTTCGGCGGGATGACGGTGTTCGCCGGCCTCCGGGGCGGTTTCCCGCCGCGCGAGGAGGCCGACTGGACCGCCGTCGCCTGGATCGCAGGCGGGCTGGCGGTGATGATCCTGCTCATCAAGACGGCCGGCTTCGTACCGGCCTGCGCGCTGCTCTTCGCGGCCACCGCCCGCGCTTTCGGCTCGCGGCGGGCGCATGTCGATCTCGCCATCGGCGCCGCCATGGGCCTTGCCGTCTATCTCTTCTTCGTGCGGCTGCTGGGGCTGACCCTGCCATCAGGCTTCACCGAAAGCTGGCTCTGAACGGCGATGGAAACCCTGTCCCTGCTCGGCAATGGCCTGACCATCGCCATCCAGCCGATGAACCTCCTGTTCGCGCTGATCGGGGTTCTGCTCGGGACGGCGGTGGGCGTGCTGCCGGGCATCGGCCCGGCCATGACGGTGGCCCTGCTCCTGCCGATCACCTTCAAGATGGACCCGGCGGGGTCCCTCATCATGTTCGCCGGCATCTACTACGGCGGCATGTATGGCGGATCGACCACGTCGATCCTGCTCAACACGCCGGGAGAAAGCGCCTCCATCGTCACGGCGCTGGAGGGCAACAAGATGGCCCGCGCCGGCCGGGGCGGTGCAGCCCTCGCGACCGCGGCCATCGGCTCCTTCGTCGCCGGCACGATCGCGACCGCCCTTCTGACCGTCTTCGCCCCGCTCCTCGCCGAGGTCGCCATCGCCTTCGGGCCGGAGGACTATTTCGCGCTGATGCTGGTGGCCTTCGTCACGGTGTCGGCGACCTTCGGCTCGTCGCGCCTGCGTGGACTGACCTCGCTCGCCATCGGCCTGACGCTCGGCCTGGTCGGCATCGACAAGCTTACCGGTCAGGCCCGGCTGGCCTTCGGCATTCCCGACCTCCTCGACGGACTGGAGGTGACGACCGTCGCGGTCGCCATGTTCGCCGTCGGCGAGGCCATGGCGGTGGCGTCGCAGAAGGGCGCGGCCGTCCAGGGCCGCATCGAGCAGATTCGCGGCTCGCTGTGGATGACGGCGGAGGACTGGAAGCGGTCGTGGCTGCCCTGGCTGCGCGGCACCGCCTTCGGCTTTCCCATCGGTGCGCTGCCGGCCGGCGGCGCAGAGGTGCCGACCTTCCTGTCTTATGCCACCGAGAAGAGGTTGTCGAAGCACCCTGAGGAATTCGGCCACGGCGCCATCGAGGGCGTCGCCGGACCGGAGGCGGCCAACAACGCCTCAGCCGCCGGCACGCTGGTGCCGCTGCTGACCCTCGGCATCCCGACCTCCGCGACAGCGGCGATCATGCTGGCCGGCTTCCAGCAGTACAATCTCCAGCCCGGCCCGCTGCTCTTCATCACCTCGGCCGATATCGTCTGGGGTCTCATCGCCTCGCTGTTCATCGCCAATACGATGCTGATCATCCTCAACCTGCCGCTGATCGGATTGTGGGTGAAGCTGCTGTCGATCCCGCGGCCCTGGCTCTATGGCGGCATCCTCGTCTTCGCCACCGTCGGCGTGCTGGCGGCCAAGGGGTCGCTGGTGGAGCTGACCCTGGTGCTCGTCCTCGGCCTCCTCGCCTTCGCCATGCGACGCTTCGACTATCCCGTCGCTCCCGTCGTGGTCGGCATGATCCTCGGCCCCATGGCCGAGACGCAGCTCAGGCGCGCGCTGCAGATCAACAATGGCGACCCGATGGTGCTGCTGCAGAGCCCGATCTCGGCGACGCTGATCGTCGTCGCGATGATCGCCCTTCTGGGCCCGCTGCTGTGGAAGCGGCTCGGCTGGTCTCTGAAGTCCGACGAGGACTGAGGCCGCCGGGACGCAGCCTCCATTCGTCGCGGACGCTCTGGCCGGCGCGCCGGGGGTGCCGAGAGCAGCCGGCGTCCCGCCGAATACACCAGAGGCGTGGCAGAATGGCTGATGGGGCGGCCGGACGCGCGCTCCGGGTTCAGCTTGCGAGGCGCGGCGTCTCGAACTGCTCGAAGGCGGGCCGGGCCAGCACATAGCCCTGGATCAGCTCGACGCCCAGATCGCGCAGCGCGGCAAGTTCGCCCAGCGTCTCGACGCCTTCGCAAAGGGTGGTGATCCCGAGGTCTTCCAGCATGGCCAGCGTGTGGCGCACCACGATGCGCTTCGACCTGTCGGTGTCGATGTCGCGAATGAGCTCCATGTCGAGCTTGACGATATCCGGCTGAAATTTCGCCAGCAGATTCAGTCCGGAATGGCCCGCGCCGAAATCGTCGATCGCCGTCGCGAAGCCGATCTCCTTGTAGGTTTTGACGATGTTCAGGAGGTGCGCGGTGTCGATCTTCTCGTTCTCCGTGAACTCGAAGATGATGCGGCTCAAGGGAAAGCCGACGCGTTCCGCGGTTTCCAGGGTGAGGCGGATGCAGGCGCGCGGCTCGTAGACCGCATTGGGCATGAAGTTGATCGACAGCCGCGCCGCATCGGGCGCGCGTCGCGCCGCCAGTTCGATGGCCCGCACCCTGCACTGTTGATCGAAGGCATAGCGATTGGTTTCATTGACAGCGCTGAGCACGGTTGCGGCCGGCTCACCCTTCGCGCCCCTTACCAGGGCCTCGTAGGCGAATATCTGGCCCGTCGCCGCATGGACAATCGGCTGGAAAGCCATTGAGAACTCGAACGCGAACCCGTTGGGGCCCTGGCAGCCGACACATTTCATCAGAACGCTCGCACAATGATGCAACGCCCAGATTATCGTCTGTGTCTTAAGAGTTTCGCCAACTCTTCGACGCGTGGGAATGCTGCCCGAGGGCGTGAGTGGCCCAGGGGGCCAGGGGATCAGGAAGCAACGGTCCCGCAAACAAGAAAACGCCGGCACGAGGCCGGCGCTTGATCGAGCTGAAATGGTGAGGGCTGTCAGGCCTCAGAGGCGGATGCCGCGCTTGGCGAATTCCTCGCGGAAGCGGGCGACGATGTCGCGCGTCACGGCCTGGCTCCACTGCTGCGAGCGGCCGAAGGTCTCCTCCATGATGGAGGGGATGGTGCGCACCAGCTTCTGGCCCTCGGCGGACTGGTAGAAGGCCTGGATGCGGCGAAGCTCATCCACGGTGAAGCGCTGGGCATAGGCCACGGCGATGCCCTGGATCAACTCGTTGACGCGCGGCTGGAACTCCGCCTTCAGAACATCGCCGACCTCGTTGAACTGACGTCCGAGATCGGGGTTGGTCGGCAGGAACAGCGACTTGGCCTGCTCGACGAAGGCCGGGATGACGTTCTCGAAGGACGAGGAGGCGCCGGAGAGTTCGACGACCTGACGGGCGAGGGCAACGTGATCGGCCGGCGGCATGGGGGCGGCGACCTGCGGGACCGGGGCTGCCTGTGCCAGCGGAGCCGGGGCGCGCTGCTGCTGCGCGGATGCGGGCACAGCCATCAGGGCGCAGGCGGCAAGGGCTGCTGCGAACGAACGGGCGAACATCGGGATCACTCCTCGGGAAGTCTTGCGGCCGCGCCTGGCCGAAGCGGCTCTAATGTCCGACACGTCCTACGACCTCTGCGCCTCCAGGGGAAGCGATGATCGCGAACGACGCCAGACCGATGAACAGGCCGTGCTCGACCACACCGGGCACGGAATGAAGGCGGGAGCCGAGCGTCGGGGGATCGGGAATCCGCGCGCAGGCCGCATCGAGGATCATGTGACCGCCGTCCGTGACGAAAACATGGCCGTCGGCCTTGCGGCGCAACGTCAGGGGACCCGGGCAGCCGCAGGCATCGAGCACCCGGGCGATCGCACGCTCGGTGGCAGCGAGGCCGAAAGCATTCACCTCGATCGGTAGCGGGAAGCGGCCGAGGGCCTCAACGCGCTTGGAAGCGTCAGCGATGACGATCATCCGCGCGGAGGCCGCTGCGACGATCTTCTCGCGCAGCAGCGCCCCGCCGCCGCCCTTGATCAGGTTGAGGTCGGGGTCGATCTCGTCGGCGCCGTCGATGGTGATGTCGAGTTCCGGCGTCTCGTCCAGCGTCGTCAGCGGCACGCCGAGCCGCTCGGCCTGGGCGCGGGTCACCTCGGAGGTGGGAACGCCGACGACCCTCAGGCCGGCCTTCACGCGCTCGGCGAGGAGGTCGACGAAGTGCTTTGCGGTCGAGCCCGTGCCGAGACCGAGGCGCATGCCGTCCTCGACGAAGGTCAGGGCCTTGGCGGCGGCGTCGCGCTTGAGGGCTTCCGGGTCGGTCATGTCAGGGCTCGGCGTGATGTTCGGTGCCGGATAGCCCGGCGGGCGTGCCAGGTCGAGTCGTTTGGCGCCGTGGGATCAGAAGTCGACCACATCGAGCTTCGGCATGGCGGTCGGGTTGACCACCGTCATGTCCGGCGCCGGTAGCGGTTCGCCGCTGTCGCGGAAGCGGTTGACGATCGGATAGCGGCGGTCGCGGCCGAAGTTGCGCGCGGTGACCTTGACGCCGGGAGCTGCCTGTCGGCGCTTGTATTCGGCGATGGCGAGCAGGCGCTCGACCTTCTTCACGGTGTCGAGGTCGTAGCCTTCCGCGACGATGGAGGCGATCGAGGCCTCCTTCTCGACGAGGCGCTCGAGAATGGCGTCGAGTACGTCGTAGGGCGGCAGGGAGTCCTGGTCCTTCTGGTTCTCGCGCAGCTCGGCGGTCGGTGGCTTGACGATGATGTTCACCGGAATGACCTCGCCGTCGGGGCCAAGCGCACCGGCCGGCTTCCAGCGGTTGCGCAGCGCCGACAGGCGGAAGACCTCGGACTTGTAGAGGTCCTTCACTGGATTATAGCCGCCATTCATGTCGCCATAGATGGTAGCGTAGCCGACTGACATCTCGCTCTTGTTGCCGGTGGTCACCACCATGGCGCCGAACTTGTTGGAAATGGACATGAGGATGGTGCCGCGGGCGCGGCTCTGCAGGTTCTCCTCGGTGATATCGCGGCTGGTTCCCTTGAACAACGGGGCGAGGGTCGCCTCCAGCCCCTCGACCGCCGCGGCGATCGGAAGGGTGTCGTAGCGCACGCCGAGCGCCCGCGCGCAGTCGAAGGCATCCTTCAGCGAGTCCTCCGACGTGAACTTGTAGGGCAGCATGACGCAGTGAACGCGCTCGGGCCCCAGGGCATCAACCGCCATGGCGGCGCAGATGGCGGAATCGATGCCGCCGGACAGACCGAGGACCACGCCGGGAAAGCGGTTCTTCTCGACATAGTCGCGCAGGCCCAGCACACAGGCGGCATAGTTGGCCTCGTCGCCGCCATCATGGGAATGGACGGGACCGGACAGGCGCCACGTTCCGCTCTCCTTCGTCGCCTTCACGAAGGCGATGGTCTCGGCGAAGGCGGGAAGCTGCATAGCGAGCGAGCGGTCGGCGTTGACCGCCAGCGAGGCGCCGTCGAAGACGAGTTCGTCCTGCCCGCCGATCTGGTTGACGTAGATCAGGGGGAGCCCGCTCTCGGTGATGCGGGCGACGATGGTGCTCATGCGCTCGTCATAGACGGTCTCGCGATAGGGCGATCCGTTGGGGACGATCAGCAACTCGGTGCCTGTTTCCGACA
>CAZEZD010000014.1:0-890 GCA_964516115.1 uncultured Hyphomicrobiales bacterium | reverse complement strand
TGTCCTCGCAGATGGGCACGCCGATGCGCACGCCGCGCACGTTGACCGGGCCGGGAAGGGGGCCGGGAGCGAAGACCCTCTTTTCGTCGAAGACCGAATAGTTCGGGAGGTCGACCTTGAAGCGGATCGCCTGGATCAGTCCGGCGTCGGCATGCACCACGGCGTTGAAGACGCGCCCGTCCTCGGCCCAGGGGGTCGTGACCAGCACGGCAGGTCCGCCATCCGCCGTGTCCCTGGCGAAGGCCTCGGTCGCCTGGCGGCAGGCGGCCTGGAAGGCCGGCTTCAGCACGAGATCCTCCGGGGGATAGCCCGACAGGAAGAGCTCGGAGAAGACGATGAGGTCTGCGCCGGCCACGGCAGCATCGGCGCGGGCCGCGCGGGCTTTCGCGAGGTTGCCGGCGACATCGCCCATGACGGGATTGAGCTGGGCGACGGCGATGAGCAGCGAGGAGGGCGACTGGGTCATGAGGCAGATGTAGCGCGCGGCCCCGGCGTTCTCAATGCGGCGTTGGCCGGGGTGGCCGTCACGGCGCGCAGGGGTGCCCCGGAGATCAGGTCCCGATTCACCGGTGCACGCTTCGTTAAGATTGCTGAACGAAGAGTAAAAATATCGAGGCAGGACAAAGGTTTGATGCGCCGACGGCTTAACCCGTCGGTAACCTTGATGATTCATGAATAGGGCCTGTTCGGGATCGGCCTCAGGGCCTGAGTCTCACGAGGAGGCCGGCATGACGGCGGGTTCGACGATCAAGACTGGTTTTGCAGCAATGCTGGCGACCCTGGCGTTCGCCGCCAGCGCGGGCGCCGCCGACATGGCGCTCAGGGGCTCGCTGCCCGCCTACGAGGAGACCGGGCCGAACTGGACCGGCGTCTATGGCGGTATTCAGGGC
>CAZEZD010000013.1:17587-18983 GCA_964516115.1 uncultured Hyphomicrobiales bacterium | reverse complement strand
AGCGCAAGAAGACCATCGGCATCAAGGAGATCGAGGCGACGATCGCCACCATGGCCCGGATCCCGCCGAAGACCGTCTCCAAGGACGACGCCGAAGTGCTCCGCAACATCGAAACGACGCTGAAGCGTGTCGTCTATGGCCAGGACAAGGCGATCGAGGCGCTCTCGGCCTCCATCAAGCTCGCCCGCGCCGGCCTGCGCGAGCCGGAAAAGCCCATCGGCAACTACCTGTTCTCCGGCCCGACCGGCGTCGGCAAGACCGAGGTCGCCAAGCAACTCGCGCAGGTGCTCGGCGTCCAGCTTCTGCGCTTCGACATGTCGGAATACATGGAGCGCCATACGGTCTCGCGACTGATCGGCGCGCCGCCCGGCTATGTCGGATTCGACCAGGGCGGCCTGCTCACCGACGGCATCGATCAGAACCCCTATTGCGTGCTGCTGCTGGACGAGATCGAGAAGGCCCATCCGGACCTTTTCAACATCCTCCTGCAGATCATGGACCACGGAAAGCTGACCGATCACAACGGCAAGCAGGTCGACTTCCGCAATGTCATCCTGATCATGACGACCAACGCGGGCGCCGCCGATCTCGCCAAGCCGGCGATCGGCTTCACCCGCAACAAGCGGACCGGCGACGATTCGGAGGCGATCAATCGGCTCTTCGCGCCGGAATTCCGCAACCGCCTCGATGCCGTCATCGCCTTCGGCCATCTCTCGACCGAGGTGATCGGCAATGTCGTCGAGAAGTTCATCCTGCAGCTCGAGGCGCAGCTCGCCGACCGCCAGGTGACGATCGAACTGGCGCCCGACGCCAAGGAGTGGCTGATCGAACGCGGCTACGACGAGCAGATGGGCGCCCGGCCCATGGCCCGCGTGATCCAGGAATACGTCAAGAAGCCGCTCGCGGAGGACCTGCTCTTCGGGCGCCTGAAGAATGGCGGCCATGTCAGGGTGATCGTGTCGAAGGACGAGGAGGGCTTCCCCATTCTCGGCTTCGATTATCCGGCGGGCCCCGTCACGCCGAAGCCCGAGCCTGTCGCCCCGGACGTGCGCCGCATCGCCAGGCGCGCTGCTGCGAAGAAGGTGCCCGGCACGTCAGGCAAGCGCAAGCCGAAGGGTGGTTCCGGGGGACCCGGCGACGGTCCTGGTCCGGCAGAGCCGAAGCGCCCGTCAGGGTCGGTTCCGAAGGTTCCGCTCAAGGCCGACTGAACGGTCGCGACACAATGATGGAGCCCAGCCCGGTGTCGCCACCCGGCTGGGCTCTGTCGTTCGGGCGGCCGAATGGCCCGCATGCAGCTTCGCGCCTTGCCATGACGCTGCGCCTGGCCGAGTGATCCTTCTGTGATCGACGCTCGAGAGCCCCTCTATCGGCTCCTGTACCAGGGCGCCTATTACCG
>CAZEZD010000013.1:0-17577 GCA_964516115.1 uncultured Hyphomicrobiales bacterium | reverse complement strand
CGGCTCTGTCTGCGCCGACTACGGCATGCCGCTCCTGTGGGCCATGCTGGCGACCGTGCTGATCTGGGCTGGGCCGGCCCACCTCATCCTCGTCGGCGGACTCGGCTCCGGCGCCTCGTGGCTCGCGGTGGCGCTGACGGTCGGCCTGTCCTCGGTCCGCCTCCTGCCCATGGTCGTCTCGCTGCTGCCTTATCTGAGGCTGCAGAACCGCCATCCGCTGACGGCCATCCTCTGCGCGCATCTGGTGGCGATCTCCATGTGGGTCGAGGGCCTGCGCCTGCTTCCGCAGATCGAGGGGGAGGGGCGAGTGCCCTTCTTCCTTGGCCTTGGAACCGGGCTCCTGACATCGGCGACGACGGCGACGGCGGTCGGATACGGCCTCGCCGGCATCATTCCGCCCGCTTTCGCCGCAGGCCTCCTGTTCCTGACGCCGATCTTCTTCCTGCTGTCTCTGTTCACGACGGCACGTATGCTGTCCGACCGGCTGGCGATCGTCGCCGGGTTCTTCGGGCTGCTGCTCGGGGCGCTCGCCGGCGACGGGCTCGAACTTCTCTACGCGGGCGTCGGCGGCGGCACGCTCGCCTATGCCCTGGCGCGTCTGAAGCGGGCGAGGGCGGCTTCATGACCTTCGTCGGCTCCGACCTGACGCCCTACCTCGCGCTGATTCTCGTCGGATTCCTGCCGAGCGAGATCTGGCGCTGGCTCGCCCTTGTCGTGGGGCGCGGCCTCGACGAATCCTCGGAAATCCTGACCTGGGTGCGCGCCGTCGCCACGGCGACCCTCGCGGCAGTCGTCGCCAAGCTCGCCTTCTTTCCCGGCGGGGAACTCGCGGGCATGCCACTCGGCTGGCGTGCCGCGGCCTTTGTGGCGGGTGTCGGCATCTACTGGGCCGCGCGGAAGTCCGTGCTCTATGGCGTCCTTGCTGCCGAAGCGGTCATCGTCGGCGGGGCGGTATGGCTCGGCCTGAAGTGATCAGCCGCCGGCCTGCATGGCTTCGAGCGCAGCCCGGATCGTCGCGGCATGCTGCGCGAGGATATCGGAGTTCTCCATCGCGCCGGTGTGCGGCCTGAGGGAAACGCCTGTCCAGCGCGGCAGCACGTGGACATGGATGTGGAACACCACCTGGCCGCCGGCGCTCTCGTTGAACTGCTGGATCGTCAGACCGTCGGCCGCCATGGCGCGCTTGACGCCCTTGGCGACGAACTGCGTCGCCTTGGCCAGTTCGGCGAGATCCTCGGGATGGATGTCGAGGATGTTGCGGGCGGCGGTCTTCGGAATCACCAGCACGTGGCCGTCGGCGCGCGGCATGATGTCCATGAAGGCGAGGACCTTGTCGGTCTCGTAGACCTTCTCGGCCGGCATTTCGCCACGGAGAATCTTGGCGAAGACGTTGCTCGGATCATAGGCGGCAGCAGACATGAAAACACCCTCGCGGCAGGTCCCGCGAGGGTGTCGCAATCGCAGCGCGCGGCGTCAAGCGCCGCGGCCGGTCACCAGTAGTAGCGGCGACGATAGTAGCGGCGGCGGATGAAGTAGACGCGGCGGCGCGGGCGGTAGTAGTACCGGCGGCGACGGACGATGTAGTACTGCATTTCCGTGGGCTGGCCCGCAGGCGCCGTCGCCGGAGCAACGGGGGCCGTGGCCGTGGCGGGAGCGGCCTGAGCCGATCCGGCGGCCGCGGCGACGGCAAGACCGCCAAACACGGCGGCAACGAACGTACGACGCTGAAGCATGGAATAGTCCTCCTGGCAGGTGGCCTTGCGCATCCTGATGAAAGTCTGGTGCGCGCGGTGACGCAACGTCAAGCCGCTTCGTGGTTCATCCTGAATCGACACTGTTTCTGAAAGACGCCGCCCGGCGGCGGAGGTCGTGTCGCCGGGCGGCTGCGTTGCGGATCAGGAGCGGCGGCGGGCGCGACGCACGACGCGACGGGCGCGGCGGTGGCTCCGACGCACGACGCGGCGGGCGCGGCGGCGGCCGTGGCGGCGCATCTCGACCGGCTCGCCGGCAACGGGTGCGGCCAGCGTGTCGGTGCCGACCGGCTGGGCGACGGCGAGGTCGGCGAGCGGAGCTGCCTGGGCGGCGGCAGCGGCGAGAGCGGTGGCGGCGACGCCGGCGCCGAGGGCGGCGAAGAACGAACGACGATGCATCATGGGAATGTCTCCTTGGGTGGACTGGCGAAACGGTGGGAACCGGTTCGACACGCATCCTGCTCCGCCCATTCTGAACCCGACATATCGCCGCGTTTAGTCGCGGTTCATCGAAGCACGCCGACATCGCCGGCCAATGGTCGGACCGACGGACGCCATGGAACGGAAACGAACCGTCGGCAGGATGAGGTTGATCGGACCGGCACCGTGCCGCCCGACGCTCCATTCCGGGAGAGCCCGCATGGCCATCGATCCCAATGCCGCAGCCGAGGCCGCCGAGGCGATGCAAAAGACGCAGGAGGAGGAGCAGCGCAGGCAACAGGCGCAGCAGGCCGATTCCGGTAGCTGGTTCGACATCGGCGATGCCGCGGGCACACTGTTCGACGTGGTGGGCAGCGCCGTGTCCTCGGTCGGACGCGCGACGGCCTCAGCGGCCTCGACAGTGACGGATACGGCCGGATCCATTGCCTCGGGCGCCTTCGAAACGGCGGGCACGATTGCATCCGGCGCCATCGATACGGCCGGGTCCATCGCTTCAGGTACGGTTCAGGTCGCAGGTACGGTGGCTTCGGGAGCCGTGGATGTCGCCGGTTCCCTCGCCTCGGGCGCGGCCAATGTGGTCGGCAGCGTCGGCGAAGGCCTGTCCGGCCTTGACCTCTAGCCCCTCGGACCTACTCGTCGACCTCGGCTTCCGAACGCCGGAACGGCGTCAGCGTCCCCAGTTCCTCGATCGCCTCGGCGATATAGGAGCGCTCGCGCGCGAGATAGTCGTCGACCGCCCGCCTGAGGCCCCGATCGGCGATGAAATGCGCCGAGTAGGTCGTAACCGGGCGATAGCCGCGAGCCAGCTTGTGCTCGCCCTGGGCGCCAGCCTCGACGCGCTTCAGGCCATGGCGGATCGCATAGTCGATGGCCTGATAGTAGCAGACCTCGAAATGCAGGAAGGGATGTTCCTCCAGCGCGCCCCAGTGGCGTCCGTATAGCACATCCCTGCCGATGAAGTTGATCGCGCCGGCAATGTAGCGGCCCTCCCTCTCGGCCATGACCAGCAGGATGCGATCGGCCATGCGTTCGCCGATCAGCGAATAGAACCTGCGGGTGAGGTAGGGACGCCCCCATTTGCGGGAACCGGTGTCCATGTAGAACTCGTAGAACCTGTCCCAGACCTTTTCCGTCAGGTCACTTCCGGTCAGCCAGCGGATGGTGATGCCGCGGCCTTCCAGCGCCTCCCGCCTTTCGCGCCTGATGACCTTGCGCTTGCGTGACGACAGGGCGCCGAGGAAGTCGTCAAATCCGCCATAGCCGTCGTTCTCGAAGTGGAACTGGGTGTCCGTCCGCTGCAGGTAGCCGGCGGCGCCCGTCAGGTCCCATTCGTCCTTGGGGCAGAAGGTGACGTGCAGGGAGGAGACGCCCGATTGCAGGGCCACCTGCGCCGCGCCCTGAACCAGCGCCGTCCGGGCGATGTCGGTGTCGGGGCCTGCACGGACCAGAAGCCGCCGGCTGGTCGCAGGCGTGAACGGGACGCTTGCCTGTAGCTTCGGATAATAGCGTCCGCCGGCCCGCTCATAGGCCTCCGCCCAGCCCGCATCGAAGACATATTCGCCGCGGGAGTGGCTCTTCAGGTAGCAGGGAAGGATGGCCTCAAGCCGACCCTCGCGCTCCAGCAAGAGGTGATGACCGAGCCAGCCGGTCTCGCGCACGGCCGAGCCGGATTCCTCGAGGCTCAGGAAGAAGGCGTGATCGAGGAACGGGTCGACGTGGCCGTCGGCATCGGCGGCGCAGGCGTTCCAGTCAGCGGCGGGGATGTCGGCGAGACGGGTGGCGACGCGGATGGTGAAGGGCGGGGAACTCATCCGCGCAAGTCTAGGCGAGATAGCCCTCGAAGGTCACCTGATCGGCATGACGGGCGGCGATCACACGCTCGTCAACGGTCCGCACCGTCCAGCAGATCAGGGGACGGCCGAGGAAGTTGCGGAAATGGTCGGTGGTCGCGTTCGGCAGGTCGGCGACGCGCCAGGAGAGGAAATCGGGATCGGTGCGGTCCATATGCGCCAGGGTGGCGAGCTCTTCGCGCATTGGGTTCGGCAGGCGGGCCCAGTGCGCTCCGGCATAGTGCGACTCCGCCACGATCCCCCGGACGAGCGCGGGGGCATGCTCCTTCAGCCAGGCGATCGGCGCGGGATCGAAGGACATCAGGGCCAGCGGCCCCCGGTAGCCCGCGGCCAGTGCCGCCACGCGTTCGGTGAGCGCGCGCTTTCCGTCGAACTCGGACTTGATCTCGACCACCAGCGGCACGCGCCCCTGAACCAGCGCGAACAGTTCGGAGAGGGTGATCATGCGGTCATCGGTCGACCTGAAGGCGGTCGCCTTCAATACGGCGGCCGTGCTCTGGTCGACTCGGCCGTTCGCAACGGTGAGTCGGTCGAGGGTCGGATCGTGAAAGACGACCGCATCGCCGTCCGCCGTCGGCTGGACATCGCATTCGATGGCGTAGTTGCCGGCGATCGCCGCCTCGAAAGCGCGCGGGCAGTTCTCGACGACGCCCGGCGCCAGCCCATGCAGCCCGCGATGGGCGATAGGCCTTGCCGTCAGCCAGCCTAGATCAGCCCGTCCGGCCATCAGGCGATCTCGACCATCGCCTCGACCTCGACCGCCGCATTGGACGGAAGCGCCGCGACGCCGATCGTCGACCGGGCATGGCGGCCCTTTTCGCCGAACACCTCGACCATCAGGTCGGAGGCGCCGTTCATCACTTTCGGCCCATCGGGGAAGTCGGGGGTGCAGTTGATGAAGCCGCCGAGGCGTACGATGCGGATGACGTTGTCGAGATTGCCGACGGCCGACTGGATATGTGCCAGCACGTTGAGGCCGCAGAGACGCGCCGCCTTCTGGCCGTCCTCGATGGAGATGCCGCCGCCGAGCTTGCCGGCCACCAGCCCGTCCGGGCCGAGCGAGATCTGCCCCGAGACGACGAGGAGCGAGCCCATGCGCACGAACGGCACATAGTTGGCGACCGGCGCCACGGGATTGGGCAGGACGATGCCGAGTTCGGCGAGACGGGCTGCAATGACGGACATCGGGGACCTCGGGCAAAGGGAACGGAAGTGCCGCGGAAACTGCCCGAATGCGGGCCCGTGGGCAAGGTCGCGCCGAGCGACACATCCATGCCGCGTTGTCGCCACCCGTCAGCCTCTCTATGGTGCGAAGCGCGGTGGCAACGGGACGTGGGTCCTGCCGCCGACCATGCAGGGAATTTCGATTTGATGCCATCCATCCGCACTGTCGTCGCCGTTGCCACCCTTGGGCTCCTGCTGTTGGCGGCCGACACGCGGGCAGTTCAGGCGCAGGCGGCGTCGGCGCCAGTGCTGGCGCCGCATCGCGCGGTCTATGATCTCAGGCTCGACGGCCGCCGGCCGGCGCGCGGCATCGATCAGGTGCGCGGACGCATCCTGTTCGAGACGTCGGGAAACCGCTGCGAGGGGTTCACGACCGCCTTTCGCCAGGTGGTGGAAATGTCGATGAACGGCAACAGCATGGTGATGGACCTGCGCACCTCGCATTTCGAGGAGGGTGACGGCAGCAGTTTCCGCTTCACCTCGCGCTCGACGCAGAACGGACGGCCACACCTGGAGACCGAGGGAAGCGCCACGCGCGTCCCCGATGCCGTTCGTCTCGCCGTGCGCAGGCCTCGGGAGATCAACAGCCAAATCGACCGGACCACGATCTTCCCGACGGAACACCTCATCCGCATCGTCGAGGCGGCGCGGGAAGGCCACAACATCCTCGAGGTCAAGGTCTATGACGGGGCCGAGACAGGCGAGAAGCTCTACAATGCCACCGCGGTCATCGGCCGCCGGATCGCACCGGGCAGTGGCGAACCGGAAGGGGCCGCGCGGAACCCGAAACTGGCGGAACTGGCCCGCTGGCCGGTGACGATCAGCTATTTCGAGGCGGGCCTCGACAGCCCGAATCCGCTCTATTCCATTTCTTTCGAACTCTACGAGAACGGCGTGTCGCGCCAACTCGTCATCAACTACAGCGAGTTCTCGCTGCGGGGCGACCTCGCAAGCATCGAATGGCAGCCGGAAACGGCCTGCACACGGAACTGACGGCTTCGCTCAGTCGTCGAAGGTGATTCCCTTGACGACGGCGTCCTTTCCGAAGCGGGCGCGCAGGGCATCGACCGCACTTTCCACCTTCGTCGACCGGACGATCGATGTGTCGACGAGGTCGGCCGGATCGGCCTTGTCGATGTCCGCGAGATCCGAGATGCCGATGCCGATCAGGCGGTAGGCCGTCCCATCCGCCTCCTTCATCAGCATGTCGCGGCCCGTCTCGAACAGGCGCGTGGCGAGCACGGTCGGCGAGGCGAGCCCGCGCGAGCGGGTCCGGATCCTGAAGTCGGCGCTCTTCAGCTTCAGCGTCACGGTCGATCCGGCGAAGCCCTGCGCCTTGGCGCGGGCGGAGACCTTCTCGCACAGCCGGAACAGCTTCTTCTCGAGCGCTCGGGCATCGCGGATGTCGGTCTCGAACGTCGTCTCGGCAGAAATCGACTTGACCTCCGAATCCGGTGACACGCGCCGGTCGTCGATGCCGCGGCAGAGCCGTGCGAGGCGCAGGCCCATCGCGCCGTAGCGACGCATCAGGTCGCCTTCCTCGATCCGCCTCAGATCGGCGATCAGCCTCAGTCCATCGCGCTCCAGCGCCTCCTGCAGGGCGCGGCCGACGCCCCAGATGAGCGAAACCGGCTTGCCGGCGAGGAAGTCCAGCGCCGCAGACCGCCCGATAGCGGCAAAGCCGCGCGGCTTGTCGAGGTCGGATGCGATCTTGGCGAGGAACTTGTTGTAGGACAGCCCCACCGAGACCGTGATGCCGATCTCCTGCTCGACCCGCCGCGCAAACCGGGCGAGCACCATGGCGGGTGGGGCGCCATGCAGCCGCTCCGTGCCGGTGAGGTCGAGAAAGGCCTCGTCGATGGAGATGGGTTCCACCAGCGGCGTCAGGTCGCGCATGGCGGTGCGCACCTGGCGGCCGACGCGCACGTATTTCTCCATGTCGGGCTTGATGACGACCGCCTCGGGGCAGAGCTTCAGCGCCTTGAACATGGGCATGGCCGAACGAACGCCGTGGATGCGCGCCACGTAGCAGCAGGTCGAAACGACACCGCGCTTGCCGCCGCCGATGATCAGCGGCTGGTCGACGAGGCGCGGATCGTCGCGCTTCTCGACCGCGGCATAGAAGGCGTCGCAATCGATATGGGCGATGGAGAGGTCGGCGAGTTCATCGTTTCGGGCGATGCGCGGCGATCCGCAGGCATGGCAGCGCGTGGCGCCCGCGCGCGTCTCGGCAAGGCAGTCCCGGCAGAAGGCGATCAGGGCCATCGGCGCACAGTGGGCGCGATGGGGCTGGCCCTCAAGGGGGCTGGTGTCATCAGGCGTGATCGCGCTCCCACGGCCCCGCGCCCATCGCGTGCGCGGCCCGGACGACGTCCGCCGGCCGGATGCCGTCATTGGCGGCGAAGGCGAGGAGCAGCGTCTCGTCGGACATGAGATGGTCCATCACGGCGGCGAGGAATTCCGGCTGTCCGGCGATCTCCCGGATGCGGCCGACATCGATCCCGGCGAGGGCCACGAAGCGGTCGAGCCGTTCCTCGTCGCCGGCCAGGAAGGCGAGGGCACTGACCGCGACCGCCTCTGCAGCGGTCCTGTTTCGTTCCCGCGGACGCAACGTCATGGTTTGTCCTTTAGAAAGGATTTGAGATTAGCTTGTGGGCTATCCGTCAATGTCCGGCAACCATCCCGCGCTGGCCCGGAAATGCGAGTCGGCAATGTCCAAGACCGTCATGATCGTGGAAGACAACGAGCTCAACATGAAGCTCTTCCACGATCTTCTCGAGGCCAACGGCTATCGGACGATCCAGACGCGCAACGGCACCGAGGCGCTGGCGCTGGCGCGTGAGCATCACCCCGATCTCATCCTCATGGACATCCAGCTCCCCGAGGTCTCCGGCCTCGACGTGACCCGCTGGATCAAGGAGGACGAGACGATCCGGCACATCCCGATCATTGCCGTCACGGCCTTCGCCATGAAGGGCGACGAGGAGCGGATCAGGGCAGGGGGCTGCGAGGCCTACCTGTCGAAACCCATTTCGGTAATGAAGTTCATCGAGACGGTCCGGCACTTCCTGGGCGGGGCTTGAGAGGGATTGGGTCAGCATGACTGCGCGCGTTCTCGTCGTCGATGACATCCTCGCCAATGTGAAGCTGCTCGAGGCGCGGCTGTCCGCCGAGTATTTCGACGTGGTCACGGCGCATTCGGGGCTCGAAGCCCTGTCGATCAGCGAGCGCGGCCAGTGCGACATCGTGCTGCTCGACGTCATGATGCCCGGCATGGACGGCTTCGAGACCTGCCGGCGGCTGAAGGCCAATCCGGCGACGCACCACGTTCCCGTCATCATGGTCACCGCGCTCGACCAGACCGCCGATCGGGTCAAGGGGCTCGAGGCGGGCGCCGACGACTTCCTGACCAAGCCGGTCAACGACCTCGCCCTCATCACCCGCGTCCGCTCGCTCGTCCGCCTGAAGATGGTGCAGGACGAGCTCAGGATGCGCGCCGTCACCTCACGCGAGATCGGCATGCGTGATCCGCTGACGGAAGCCGTTGCCGAGTCGGGCCTGAACGGGCGCATTCTCGTGGTCGACGACCGCGCGTCCTCCCATGAGCGCATTGTCCAGGCGCTGCGCAACCAGCACCACGTCGAGGTCGAGTCGCGGCCGCAGGAGGCGCTCTTCAAGGCCGCGGAGAACGACTACGACCTCGTCATGATTTCCCTCGGGCTCGCCGATTTCGATCCGCTGCGTCTGTGCTCGCAGATACGCTCGCTCGACCGTACGCGCGGCCTGCCGATCCTGGTGATCGCCGAGCCGGAGGACGAGGCGCGGCTGCTGCGCAGCCTCGACATCGGCGCCAACGACTATCTGATGCGACCGATCGACCGCAACGAGATGGCGGCGCGCGTGCGCACCCAGATCCGCAAGAAGCGCTACACCGAGCGGCTTCGCGACAATGTCCAGCAGTCCATGGAAATGGCGATCACCGACGGGCTCACCGGCCTGCACAATCGCCGCTACATGGAGAGCCACCTCGGCACGCTGGTCGACCAGGCGTCGATGCGCGGCAAGCCTCTCGCGGTTCTCGTTCTCGACATCGACTACTTCAAGGCGGTCAACGACACCTGGGGCCACGACGCCGGCGACGAAGTGCTGCGCGAGTTCGCCCAGCGCCTGCGCAAGAGCGTGCGCGGTATCGACCTCGTCTGCCGTCTCGGCGGCGAGGAGTTCGTCGTCGTCATGCCGGACACCGATGCCGGCGTCGCCTCCATCGTCGCCGAGCGCATCCGCAACCGTGTGGCGAGCGAACCTTTCGCCATTCACAAGGGCGCCCGTGCCATCGATGTCACGGTCTCCATCGGCATGGCCCAGCGGCTTGCCGGCGACACCGACGCCGACACGCTTCTCAAGCGGGCGGATCAGGCGCTGTATCGCGCCAAGCGCGACGGACGGAACAGGGTTGTTCTGGACGCCGCGTGAGACTCCGTGGCGTTTACCCTGTTGATCAACCCTGTTGCTTTAGGTTAAGGCGCGGTTTACGCGCCGGATAGACCTGTCTGCATTGAAGCACAACAGCCGCTCCTCTAGGGTCCTGCCAGACCGGATCATGGTCGTGACTTTCACGGCTTGAGTCGATCCGGTCGCGTACCCCTGCGACCGCTCAGGTCCGCCGCATCTCCTGGGATCGTAGGGTCGGCCGGTCGGGTTCGGCGCGGATGGCCTCTCCGCAATGCCGTTGGCCCGGCCGGCCACCTCATCCAGCGTGTTACCGGGGTCGTGAGGCGCAGTGTTGCGTCAAAGTGCCGCTGGCATGCCAAGCAGAACGTGTAGAACAAGACAGCGAACAGAGCAGACGTCTATATTGCAATAATGCGGGCGTTGAAGTTCGTTGCGACGTGCCTGAGCCGCACGCAACGCCGCGAGGTTGACGCGGATTACCCTAGGGCATTACTGTCGGCGTAACAAAAAACGACGCGTGATCCTCTCGTGGAGGTCCGACAGTCGGCGATCGTCAGGGAGTTGTGTCATGCGTCGCGTAGGTCTGGCATCCATCGTCGTGTCACTGGCGTTCAGCGCCCACGCCGCCGATATCGAATCGCCCCGCGGGCTGGTGGTGAGCGAGATTGCCGCACCGGGATTCGGCTGGACGGGTATTTATGCGGGCCTGCATGCGGGATACGGCTTCGCCAACACCTCCGTCTCGGTTCCCGGCCTGTTCGGATTCAGCGGGATCGGCGCCAACGGCTGGCTCGTCGGCGGCAAGGTCGGGGCCGACTATCAGTTCGCCCAGCGATGGGTGATCGGCGCCCTGGCGGAGGGCAATCTGCAGGGGATCGACACCACCATATCGGCCGGCGGCCTGACCGTCGCGCGGCTCTCCGGCGACCGGCGCTGGGCGATCCGGGCACGCCTCGGCTTCCTGCTGACGCCGGAAACGCTGATCTACGCCACCGGCGGCTGGTCGCAGGGACGGACGACCTTCTCCCTGACCGGCCTCGGCAATGCCAGCCTGATGACGAGCGGCTGGCAGATCGGCGGCGGCATCGAGACGCGTCTGGCCGGCAACGTCTTCCTGCACGCCGAATACGTGCACACCTTCTCGAACGGCATCGGACAGTTCGCCCCGCTGGTGGTGAAGCCGACATCCGGCACGGCGCGGCTCGGGCTGAGCTATCGCTTCGGCATGGGCCGCGCCTATCCCGCCTTCGCCTCGGCAGCGCGGCGGAACTGGAGCGGCTTCTACGCCGGTGTCCAGGGCGGCTATGGCTTCGGCAACACCACCTTGTCCGCGCCGGGTGTCTTCGGCTTCACCGGCATCGGTTCGCAGGGCGTCTTCGGCGGGATCATCGCCGGCTATGACCACCAGTTCGCGGGAACCTCGATTGTCGCGGGCATCGAGGCCGACGCAAGCCTTTCCGCCATCAAGACGACCATCGAGGCCGGCGGCCCCTCCGCATCGATCGGATCGGACTGGAACGTCGGGGTGAGGGCGCGACTCGGCTATGTGATGGGCGGGTCGATCATGCCCTACGTGGCAGCGGGCTACGGGTGGACGCACATCACGGCGTCGGGGCTCGGCGTCGGGTTTGGCGAGACGATCAGCGGCTTCCAGCTTGCGGCGGGCGTGGAAACGATGATCACGGCGAATGTCGCCCTGCGCGCCGAGTATGTCCACCAGTTCAATGCGTCCCGCCCGCTCATCCCGGGTGTACTGAACTACCGGACCGATTCGGGCCGGGCCCGGGTCGGCGTGACATGGAAGTTCGGCGGCGAGGACGCGGCGGTGATCGCGCGGTACTGATGGCCTGATGGCAAACGGGTTGCCGGCTGGTGTCCGAACCACCGGGCGCACGGATCCGCGGTCGCATAGCGCGCGCGGGCTGTTTCGTGTCCATCACGCCCATCGAAAACGAAAAACGGCCCCCGAAGGGGCCGCTTGGATTGTCGACCGGCATGGCCGACCGCAAGATCACTTGATCTTGGCTTCCTTGAACTCGACGTGCTTGCGCGCGACCGGGTCGTACTTCTTCTTGGACAGCTTGTCTGTCATGGTGCGCGAATTCTTCTTCGCGGTGTAGAAATAGCCGGTGTCGGCGGTCGAGATCAGCTTGATCTTGATAGTGGCGGCCTTGGCCATGGCAAGTCCTCGCGGAAGGTCTGTGAAGTCGGGGCCGGGCCTTGGGAATAGCGAGCGATCGCCCGCCGCGTCGCCGCCGGCTGGTTGGGGCGGATGTGACAGGTCGCCCGCCGATTGTCAAGGAACAGGCTGAATGCCGCGCCTGGTTGCCATCATCGCGGGGGCATCAGTGTCGTGTGCGCCTGCTGGCGGGCCGAAGGCGCTGCCATAGAGGATGAGCAACGGGCCGCTCCATCGCCGCGAGGCCAGTCGGGACGCGAGCGAGCCGACCGTGCCGGCGATGCGCTCCTCGTCGGGGCGGGTGGCATTGACCACCGCCAGCGCCGGGGTCTCCGCGGCGAGCCCCGCGGCCAGCAGGCGCTCCGCCATCTCGTGCCAGGTGGCGCCGGGCATATAGACCACCGTCGAGGCCGCCGGATCGGCCAGGGCCTGCCAGCGGAGGTCCTTCGGCAAGCGGCCGTCGCGCCCATGGCCGGTGACATATTGCAGGCGGCGGGCATGGTCTCGGTGGGTCAGCGACAGGCGCGCGGAGGCCGCGGCCCCCTGCGCCGCCGAGATGCCCGGCACCACCTCCACCGCAATCCCGGCGGACTCCGCCGCAGCGATTTCCTCTCCCGCGCGGCCGAAGATCATCGGATCGCCGGCCTTCAGCCGCACCACATGCTTGCCCTCGCGGACGAGACGGATCACCAGGGCGTTGATGTCGTCCTGCCGGCAGGACGGACCGCGGCCGCGTTTGCCGGCCGAAATGCGCTGCGATTCGCGCCGGGCGACGTCCAGCACCGCCGCAGGCACGAGATCGTCGTGGACGATGACGTCCGCCGACTGCAGCGCGCGCACTGCCTTCATCGTCAGGAGATCCGGGTCGCCCGGACCTGCTCCGACAAGGACGAGACGCCCGGCGGCCGATGCGGCATGGGTGGCGGCCGCCTCCAGTTCAGCGGCCAGCGCCGGCGACGGAATCGCGTCCGGTGTGGCCAGCGCCCGGTCGGCGAAGAGTTCCCAGAAGCGACGGCGGGCACGGAACGGCAGATCGAGGGTGGCGACGCGCCGTCGCCAGGATCGAGCCGTCGCCGCCCAGACGGCGAGCCCGCGCGGCAGCACGGCCTCGATGCGGGCGCGCACCGCCTGGCCGAACACCGGCGCGGCGCCATCGGTCGAAATGCCGATGACGAGGGGCGAGCGGTTGACGATGCCGCCGAACTGGACGTCGCAGAAGGCCGGCCTGTCGATGACATTGACGGGAACTCCGGCGCTGCGGGCGGCGTCGCGGAAGGCGGCGGCCTCGGCGTTCTGCTCCATGGCGCCGACGGCGAAGACGGCACCGGTGAGGTCGGCGGGATCCCAGCCGCGGCGGATGAGCGTGATGGAGCCGTCCGGAGGGGATGCCGCGAGCACCACCATGTCCGGGCAAGGGTCGTCGGCGATCACGTCGACATGGGCTCGGGCGGCGGCCAGAAGCTCCGCCTTCCAGACAGCGGGCTCGCTGCCGCCGGCGACGACCACGCGCCGGCCGGCGAGCCTGAGGAACACCGGCAGCACGGCGAGGGGCGCCATGCGCGCCGCGCGGCGCGCTTCCGGATGGCGGGAGGTGAAATCGGTCATCGGCCGGTCCTCAATAGACGTCGGCCTGGTAGCGGCCGGCCTTCTTCATCTCCTGCACCCACTGGACTGCCTCGTCGGGCGAATTGCCGCCATGCGCGGCGATGACATCGACCAGGGCGGCCTCCACATCCCGCGCCATCCGCTTGGCGTCGCCGCAGATGTAGAAATGGGCGCCCTGGTCGAGCCAGCGCCACAGCTCCGCGCCATTCTCGCGCATGCGGTCCTGGACGTAGATCTTCTCCGATCCGTCGCGGGACCAGGCGAGCGACAGCCGCGTCAGCACACCCGACTTCTTCAGCGCATCGAGTTCGTCGGCATAAAAGAAGTCCGTCGCCTGCCGCTGGTGGCCGTAGAAGAGCCAGTTGGGACCCGGAGCCCCGTCGGCGGCCCGGTCCTGCAGGAAGGCGCGGAACGGCGCAACGCCCGTTCCGGGACCGACCATGATCACCGGCCTGGCTGGGTCCGAGGGCAGGGCGAAGGCATGAGCGCGCTGCACATAGACCTTCACCGGGGTGCCCGGCCCGGCGCGCTCGCCGAGGAAGGTGGAGGCGACGCCGAGCCGCCGGCGCTTGCCGACGACATACCGCACCGCATCGACGGTCAGCGACACGCGGCCGGGGTTGGCCTTGATCGACGACGAGATCGAATAGAGCCTCGGCTGGAGCGGCTCCAGCGCCTCGACGAAGGCCTCCGGATGCGGACGCACGCCGGGAAATTTGATCAGCACCGCCAGCACGTCGAGAGCCGCCGCGTCGCCGTCGGGATCCTCGCCGGTGGCCAGCGCCCGGGCCTTCGCACGTTGCGCCCCGCCGGTCAGGAAGGAGATCAGCTCAAACAGGCCGTCGGGGGCCGGCGACAGCGACACCTCCTCGGCCAGCACCTGCCGCAGCGACCGTCCCCGCACCTCGGTGACATGAGAGGCGCCGAGCATGGCGATGATCTGGTCGACGAGGCCGAGGTCGTTGGTCGGGAACACACCAAAGGCGTCGCCCACCATATAGTCGAGGCCGCAGGCTGACAGGTCGAACTCGACGTGGAAGGTCTCCTTCTCCGAGCCCGCCGCGTTGAGGCGCCGGCGCGACAGGAAGATGGCCTCCACCGGCGCCTCCCGCGATCGGCCGGGAGCGGCGACGGGGATCGCGTGCGAGACCGGGGCCGTGACCCCGGCCTTGGCCGGTGCGGCGGGTGCCGCATCGATCTCCGGGGCCAGTGCCTTCAGCATGCGCAGCGTGTCCTTGCCGCCGGGCACACAGAGATTGAGCCGCGCCTCGGCCTTCGACGTCAGCGCATTGGCGTAGTCGGCGCAGCTATAGCCGCACTGGCCGCAGTCCTGCTGGGCCATGGCCGCCATCAGGCGCGGCGCGATGGGCCGTCCCTCCGCGAGCGCCATGCGGTCGGCGAGCGCCATGGAAGGGTCGTGCCAGGGCGCGTCGTCATTGGTGGCTGCCGAAGACGGCGCCTCGTCCGATCCTCCCGGCAATTGGATGGCCGCGCCGGCCGGCACCAGCGGCGCGAGGGCCGCCGCGAAGAAGCCGGAGAGCCATTCGCGCTGCTCGCTGGAGAAGGGAGCCGTCTCCGGAATGAGGGCAAAGGCTGTCTGCGGGGGCAGGACGCTCATTCCGCGGCCTCCTTCATCATCGAGAGATGGGGCGCGACGAGGCGCTCGAGCGGCTCGACGTCATGGCGGATCGTGAACGCCTGGAACGTCTCGCCCGGGTCGGCGCGATGGGCGAGGTAGGCCTTGAGCAGCGCCTCGACATGGCGCGGGGCGTCCGTCGCCTTCACGCCCTTCCACAGGTAGCGCCCGATCCGCGCGTTCTCGGCGAAGCCGCCGCCGACCGCGATGTCGTAGCCTTCGACCGTGTCGCCATCCTCGTTGATCGGTACGCGCGCGCCGATGAGGCCGATGTCGCCGATATAGTGCTGCGCACAGGAATGGTGGCAGCCGGTCAGGTGGATGTTCACCGGCACGTCGATGGCGACCCGCGCCTCGACATGGTCGGCGATCTCCAGCGCGTGCTTCTTGGTGTTGGCGGCGGCGAATTTGCAGCCGGCATTGCCGGTGCAGGCGACGAGCCCGGCGCGGATCGGCGTGACCGTCGTCGACAGGCCGAGCGCCGCGATGCGGGCCTCGGCGGTGGCGACATCGGCGTCCGCCACCCCGGAGAGAACAAGGTTCTGCCAGACGGTGAGGCGGATATCGCCGTCGCCGAGATCGGCGGCGACAGCGGCAAGCCCCTTCGCCTGCTCTGCCGTCAGCTTGCCGACAGGGACCACCACCCCGATCCAGTTGCGTCCGGCCTGCTTCTGGCGATGGACGCCGACATGGGCGTAGCGGTCGGTCGCGGGACGCGGGGCGACATGGACCTCGTCGATGCGCACCAGTTTGCGGCCGAGCTTGTCCTCGACGGCTGACAGGAATTTCTCGAAGCCCCAGGCATCGAGCACATATTTCAATCTGGCGCGGTTGCGATTGGTGCGGTCGCCATGGTCGATGAAGACGCGGATGATGGCGTCCGCGATGGCCGTCGCCTCATCGGGCCTGCAGAAGGCGCCCGTCGGACGTGCGAGGTCGTGGTGACCTGAAATGCCGCCGAGGACGATGCGCAGCCAGACGCGGGGCTCGACCCCTGCGCCATCCAGCACCCGCACGGCCAGGAAGCCGATGTCGTTGGTCTCCTCGAGCGCCGGCGAGACCCCCGCCCCGTCGAAGGAGACATTGAACTTGCGCGGCAGTCCGTAGAGCACCCGCTCGTTGAGGATGTGGAAGTGCCAGTCGCGGCACAGGGGGCGCGTATCGAGCAACTCCTGCGCGTCGATGCCGGCCAGCGGCGATCCCGTGACGTTGCGGATGTTGTCGGCGCCGGAGCCCTTCGCCACGAGCCCGAGATCCATGAGGTCCTCGAGCAGCGCCTTGGCATTCTCCGGCCGGATCTCGCGCATCTGGAGATTGGCGCGCGTCGTCACGTGCAGGTAACCGCCGCCGAACCGCTCGGCGAGTTCGCCGCAACCGGCGAACTGGTGAGCCTTGAGGATGCCGTTGGGAATGCGCATGCGCAGCATGAAGCTGTCCTGCGCCGGAGAGACGTTGAACAGCCCGAAATAGCGCCAGCGGAAATTGTCGGCGGGACCGGGCAGCTTGCCGGTCGCGGCCTCTTGCGTCAGGCGCGAATATGCGTCGAAGGGATGCTCGTCACGCTTCCATTTTTCCTGGTCGACGAGCTTGCCGCCGGCTTTCGTCTGGAGATCCTGCGCCTTCAGGTGAGGCGCGTCCGGTCCGGCTGGCGAAGAGATTTCGGGCGTGGCGGCCGAACCGACAACCCGTGTCGCGGCGGCGCCGGCGACGAAACCTTCCAGATAGCGCTTCTGTTCCGCGCTGAAGTCCTGTGACATCCGATCCCCGTGCGATGCGAGGGGCCGGCGTCATTGGCGGCCGAAGAAACTGACTCATCGGAGCAAGACGGGTGCCAGATTCGTGGCGCGCGACAAATGTCTGTGCGATCAGAAGGTTAAGTCGCGCAACGGGGCGGCAGCCGGTGTTCGCGTCCGGCCAGATTGAGCGCTGGACGCACAAGTGCCGCCATTTTGTGCAATGCAACCGTCAGGTGTCAGCTGTCGTTGCATGGGGGAGGGCGGCGAGCAGCGCGATCAGTGCGCGGTCGTGCAGCACAAGGATCGTCTCGCGGCTCGACAGCCATTGCCGCGCATCCTCTATGGAATGGGCGTCGGTGAGCTTCGCCTCGGCGATCACCCGGTCGGTATCGACCTTGCCGCGCACCCGGGACGGCGGCACCTGGATGATCTGCTGATGAACCTCCCGGAAGCCGGGGTCGGCATGCACGAGGTCCAGCGCCTTGTGACCCTCCAGGGCCAGGGCCTCGAACTCGATGCCGAGACGGTGGGCCCGTTCGGCGATCGGCGGCGGAGAATGCTCCTCGGGGATCAGCAGCAGGCTGAGGCGCCGCATGCCCCAGCCGATGGCCGCCGAGGCCGAGGCCCAGGAGGTCGGGATCGCCAGCCAGAGCCCGATGATCGTCGGCGACATCCAGGCGAAGATGTAGGGCGAGATCGAGAA
>CAZEZD010000012.1:12515-20179 GCA_964516115.1 uncultured Hyphomicrobiales bacterium | reverse complement strand
CTGACCGAGCCCGCCGGCCGTGTCGGTGAAGCGCCAGAGCCTCCCGACCGTCGTGCCGCCGGCCTTGGTGACCTTCTCGCTGTCCACCTCGGCGATCGCCGCCTGCACGGTCGTCGCGGCCACGCCGCCGGCCGGCGTGAAGGCGATCTCGGAGGCGGCCGTCGCGCCGCTGATCGTCCAGGCCGCGCCGGTGTAGATCCGCAGCACCGCGGAGCCGTCGACCGTCACCTTCATGCCGGCGATCGGCGGGATGAAGAGCCAGCGGGTGTTCGCCGCGTCGTACTGCGCGATGTAGCCTTCCTTGCCGGCGAAGGCCCCGGTGGCGGTGGCGATGACGAGGTGGCGGTCGCCGTCTGCCGGCGAGCCTGGCGGCGCCGTGGCGAGGCTGATGACCGGGATCGAGCGGTTGTCCTCGACCGCGGCGCGGAGCCTGGCATAGACCTCCCGCGTCACCTCGGCGTTCGCCGCCAGCGAGGTGCGCAGGCGCGACGTCGGGGCGATGTCGAACTGCACCGTGCCCGAGGTCGGCGCATTCCGCAGCAGGGTCAGCGTTGCGGCGGCGACGACGTCAAGCGCAAGCTCGAGCCCGTTCGGATCGACGGCCTGGTCGCCGCGCAGCACGCCCTCGAGGATCGGGTTGGTGCCGGTCACGGTGACGGTCTTCGACCCCTCCGTGAAGGTCAGGGTCGCAGCCGCATTGGTGATGTAGGCGACGTCGGACATGGGCTGGCGTTCCCTTGGGGAGGGGTGAGGCAGGCAATGTGGGCAGGAGGGGGTCGGGTTCGGGCTGGAGCCTCTAGGCGTCAGCGACGAGCGTCACCGGGAGGATACCGCCGGGATAGGTGCCGACGCTCACAAGGCCGAGAGAAGTTTGCCACGCACCGCTGAGGCCGTAGGCGACTCGATCGAATATGAATGAAGTCCACTGAGTTGTGGTGACCCTGGCTATGGCAAGGACTCGTGTGCCAGAGGCGTAGTGCGTGTCGACCCTGAAGAACGACGTCGTCGGGATGGCGTTGTGAGACCAGTAGGAGTTTCCTCCGGACCCCCCCTCGAAATCGAAACTGTAATTCTCGAACTGGATCAGCGTCTTAAGACGGCCGTATGTCCGCTTGCTGTCGAACAGCACCAACCCGTCCGACCCGCGAGTAAGGCACAGCCCCGGAGGCCCACCAGCGATGCACGAGTAGATCGGATTGATGCGATAGATGCGGTAGTCGATGGTTCCGCCGAGATCGAGTGCGACCTGACGCCCGCCCCCACGCACCAGCGCCTGGCCCATCGGCCACCTCAGCATGGTGAATGAGCCGCCGATGGAAGCCTCCACAGGCATCGTCTTGACGTCGGAGATACCAGACGAGGTCAGAGAGCCTGATGACACAAGCTCCAGATTGGGATGCACGTTGTCGATGATCGTATCGCCCGCGGAATTGTTGATCACCATGCCGACGCCCCCAATGGGTGGGTCGGTGTTCCTGAAGGAAATCACGATGATGCTTCGGGGCGCCCCCACTGCAGTGAGGACCTTCGTGGTGTTGTTCCACGTCAGGAGCCCTGTGTCGGAGACGTTGTTGTAAACGCGATAAGGGAATGCGGTCAGGAAAATGAAGCCCGTCGAGGCGTTCATCGTCGCGCTGTTCGTCAGGTCGAAATTGAGATTGAGCAGGGTAATGCTGTTGCCTGCTGCAATCGTGCCCTCGAACAGGACACGTCCGAGCCTGTCCGTCGAACCTGGACCAAGCGTGCCGGCAAGATCAGCGAGCTGAAAGCCGGGCGCGGGCATCAGTAGTATCCAAGGCGAAGGACGATATTGTCTGACGCATCCTTGATCGTGAGCAGTTTGTTGATCAGGTCGATGATGAATCGACCATCCTGGGAACGGACGACACCCGCCTCGAACGTCCCGCCGAAAATCGACAGCACCGCATTGACGGCATCCCAGCCGAGTACGACCGCGTTGTCGGAGGGCCGCCGGAACAGGATGCGGTCCGCCTTCATCTCGATCTGGCTGATTTGAGTGCCGCCTACGGTCAGCACCGCGATCATGAAGCCGCTGGCCTTGAAGGTTCCACCGGCGCCCGTGACGCTGGCCTCGACCTCGAACAGGGCGTCGTAACCGACCGGCGTTGCGAGTGCCGCAAGCCGCCACTTCACGTTGGCCGAGCCCGCGCCGAAGGTCGCGTTGAGCAGGGTCTGGGCCGCAGCCGTGGCGCCGGCAGCATCGACCTTCGTCGTCTCCAGCGTGCCGATCGACGCCGTGTTGGCCCCGATCGCGCTCTCGGCGCTGTCCATCCGCACCGTCAGCGCGGCATCCGCGCTGGCGAGCGCGATCTGCACATCCGACAGCTCAGCCCGGGCCGAGCCGCGTACCGACTTCAGCTTCTCCACCTGCACCGCGGCGCCGTCGAACACCGCCTGCTCGAGCGCCTGCTGCGAGGCCGTCACCTGCTCGACCAGGTCCCGCGCCGCCTTCAGCTGCGCCGCCATGGCGGCCATCGCATTCTGGAAGCCTGGTTCGAACGAGGTCCAGGGCGTCTCCGCTGTCACCACCGGCCGCGGCGTCGTCACCTCCTGCTGCAGCGACGCGCCCGGGGCGCCGCCCTCGCCGAAGGCGGTTGCCTGGACGAGGACCGTGCCCTCCGTCTGCTCGCGCAGTGGCCAGGAGCCCGAGACGGCCTCGCCATCGGAGACGCGCTCGAAGGTCTGCCCCTCGTCGTAGGAGATCTCGACGAGGATCCGCACGGCGCCGGGCTCGGCCGCCACCGACCATTCGAGCTCCAGCGACGAGGTGTGCTGGGCGGCATAGGCCCTGAGGCCGATGACGTCGGGCGCGTCGGAGACGAGGCGGTCCCAGACGAGCGGCGATTCCGGATCGATCGGCTCGGCCAGCTCGGTCCAGACCTGGGGATGGTCGAGGACGACGTCGATCGACGAGCGCAGCCGGGTGCGCGGCACCGCCCGCTGCACGAGCCAGTTGGTGCCGAGCGAGGCCGGCTCGCCCAGGCGCAGCGAGGTCCACTTGCGGTGGTCGCCGGGATCGGTGACGACGCTGGCCAGGGCGATCCCGGTCGCCGCTTCCTCGGCCGCCACGTCGGCAGCGTCGAGCACGAGCTCGTCCGGCCGGTGCCCGGCTGTGACCTCGCAGGGGCCCCAGTCGCGGCCGAGACGGTCGCGCAGAAGCGCCACCTCTCCGGTGCCGAGGGTCACCGGCGCATCGAGCCTCAACACATTGCCCGAGACGCCGAGCACCGAACGCACCTTGAGGCCCCGCTGGAACCAGATGTCGGCGGCTATCGGGTCGCCGCGCATGACGGCGCGGCCGGCGAGCTCGGTGTCGAAGCTCGCTCCGACAGAGCGGTAGTGCATGCCCGCGGCGAGCCAGGTCGCGATATGCGTCGCATGCGCCGGCGACGAGACGCCGGGCACGTTCATCCGCTTCGGCGTCCGCGTCATGGCGCCGTAGGATTTTGCGGCGGTGCGCTTGCGGCGGAAATCACCCTCGAGGTCGTACTGCACGATGAAATGCGCCGGCTTGCCCTCGGCGTCGAGATCCCAGCTCTTGCGCGTCGTGCCCTGGACGATCTCCCGGCGGGAGAAGGCGGCGCGGCGGATGTTGCCGGCGAGCGGCTCGTCGCGGACGAAGTCGTAGCCGAGGCCCATGCGGATGGGCTCCGCCCGGAAGGGGAAGAGCAGCGTCTGTGCCGCCTCCATGATCTCGACCGGGCCGGAGATCACGCCGTCGAAGGTGTCGAACTCGCTATAGGCCTCGCGATAGGCCTTAGCGCGGGCGAGCGGCATTTCGCCATTCGCCTTGCCGCGGCCGTAGTCGGGGTCGCGCAGGGCGTCGACATAGCAGTCGACGCATTTGCGCAAGGGCCCGACCTCCCAGCCGGTGCCGTTCCAGATCATGCCCTTGCGGCGGATCCGCACGGTGATGTTGGAGAAGGAGGTCTGCAGCAGCTTCTGGCCGGAGGTGACGACGAAGGCCATCTCGGTGCGGCCGGTCCTCACCGCGACATCGGGCACATGGCCGCGCAGCGCGTCCCACTGGATCTTCGCCTGCTGCTTCTCGGGATAGTCGATGACGTCGTTGCGGCCGCGCACGACATACTCGCCGAGCGGCACGTCCTTGAACCACGAGTAGCGCAGCGCCCGCGCCGTGTTGACCGTGCCGGTCCAGCTCTTCAGCGTCTGGTAGGGACCCGTCGGCAGCCCGGCCTCGTCGCAGGGCGCATATTCGAACTCGACCTTGATCGGGATCTGCTTGCCGTCGTTCTTGCGGTAGCCCGAGGGGAACTGGAAATCGACCTGCAGCCGGTTGACCTCGGTGCCCGGCGCCGAGACGCGGAACGGCCCGAGCCAGGGATCGGGATCGCCCTGGAAGGGGAGTTGCAGGCCGGAGACGTCCGGCGAGGTGGAGACCGAGGACGGAACGAGGGTCGAGGCCTCGCCATTGATGAACTCCAGCCGGGCGCCGGGGAAGGACGCGGTCACGTCGGACCGCACGCCCGTGTTGGTCTCCAGCGCCCAGGTGCCGTCGCTCATCTGCGAACGGCCGGTGCCGGCGCTCTGCGGGCAGCGCCAGAGGGTCGTCGAGCCGGCGCGGACCTCGGCGATGTCGCAGTCGCCGAGCGTCAGGTGGACCCGCTTGAACAGGGTCATGGCGTCGCCGTCATAGGTGAAGTAGTCGGGCTGGGTCAGCTGCGGCTGCACCCAGCACTCGCCATAGGCGACGGGAATGCGGTCGTCGGGCCGGGGCGTGTTGCCGCCGCCGGACACTGAATAGAGCGGCCGGTTGTTCGGCGTCAGCGCCCGGGCCAGCGCCGCATTGGCCGCGGCCACGCCCACCATGATGCCACCGGAGATGATCTTCTCGGCGGTCATCACCGAGGTGCCGAGCGCCTGGGCGAGCGCGCCGCCGCCGGCCGCCGCCAGCCAGGGCGCGGCGATGATCAGCACCAGCGAGGCGACCGTCGCGGCGATCTTGACGCCCGAGGATCCGCCCCCGCCGCCCTGCGGCAGCACGGTGATGAGGACGGTGTCGCGGCGGCCGACATGGGTGCCGCGCCATTCCTCCGGCGCCCAGACCTCGGCACCGAGGCGGACCTCCTCGTGCGGCTGGCAGACCGAGACGAGGAAGGGATGGCCGAGCGGCACGGCATGGCGGCGGACGAGCGTCGAGAGCCGCCGCCGGCGCGCCGGCAGCAGGACGGGCTCTGCGAGGTCGACCCCGAAGGGATTGCGGATATAGACGGCGGTCATGGGTCTCGATGCTTCAGGTCTGGGCCGGCGCCGGCAGCGCCGCTCGGCTTGCGCGGGGCGCTGCCGGACCTTCCAGAGGCAGGTAAAAGTCCAGGAACCACCCTTGGGCGGCGAGGCGCGAGGGCTCCTCGAGGATCGTCCCCTGCGGCGCCATCACGTGCAGGACGAGGGGCATGGGCAGCGCCACGACCACGCCGGCATGCTCGTCGCGCCGCGGCGCCGGGCATCGGGACATGAGCACCACGGCCCAGGGCGCCAGCGCCTCCATGCGCCGCCAGCGCCGGCGCTCCGGATGCGCAGTGAAGGCATCGTGCCGCCGTTGCGGGTCGGCCGGGATGCGGGCGGGCACCGGAAGGACCAGGCCGCGCAGGGCGAGGACTTCGGCCACCAGGTGCCAGCAGGTGAACCGCCGCGACCAGGGCCGGCCGATCAGGCGGCCGACGGCCGCGGCCAACGGATCCCCGCTCACCCTCACGCCCCCTGGAACAGGGCCGGATAGTCAGCCTGGCCAAAGGTGAGCAGCGGAAAGGCCTGGCGCGCCGCATCCTCATAGGTCAGCTCCCCCGAGGCCTCCGTCGGGGTTGCCTCCACCCGCCGCATGCGCAGGCCGCGCAGCACGTTGCCCGGTCGCGTCGTGCGCTCGGAGGGCGTGTAGATCCTGACGTTGACGACGAGCGCCGAGCGGTTGCCGATCGTCAGGTCGAGGACGTCGGAGATCTCGGAGGAGGCGTTGGCGATCGAGAGCTGCGCCGGCGTCGCCCCGCCCTTTTCGGTTCCCGGCTCGGAGAAGGAGAAGGGCACGACGCGGAAGGTCACAAGCTCGCCGGGATTCTCCGGCGCATCGTCCTCGAGCTTTGCCTGCCAACCCTCGGTGCCCTCCGGCAGGCCGGAGACGAAGCGCAGCGGCTCGGGGAAGGCGACGTTGAGAAGCTCGACCGTGAGGATCGGATCCTCGCCCTTCGGCGCCGAGGCATAGGAGAGCCGGAGGCCCTCGCTCAAGGGAACCGGCATCAGCCATAGACCTTGCGCATGAGGGAAATGTGGAAGCGGTCGAGGGCGACCTCGCTCTCGCGGGGCTTGCCGGTGATCAGCACCCGCTTCATCGGCGCCGGCGACTGCCCCGGCGCGTAGACCGGCGCCTCGAAGGGCATGGAGCCCTTGGCGAGCGTCACCTCCCAGAAGTGCCAGAAGACCTCGCGCTGGCGGGTGGTCATGGGAATCGTCACCGGCTCGGCATAGGCAACGATCTGGTTCGGGGCGCGCTGCAGGTCGGGGCCGTCCTCGAACTGCGTCGCCTCCGGCCCACGGTCCGGCTCGCGCGACCAGGAGCCGATGAGGTGGCGGGTCGGCAGCTCGGCCGGCCACTGGATCATCGCCATCGCCAGATCACCCGTTCATGTTGCGGTTGGATTCGACGCCGGTGTAGCCGCCGACCGCCGCCGGCAGCGGGCCGCGGCCGGCACTGATGCGTCCTGCCATGTGGCTCTCGGCGGCCTCGAGGAAGACGTTGAGCGAGCCGTCGTCGCCCTGTTCGGTGCGCACCTGCGCCGGGGCGTTGTTGAAGATGTTCGTCACCAGGCGGCCGTTGGTGCTGCCGCCGGCGGCCAGAGCCTCGGCCACCCGCCCCCGCGCCCGGCGCGACAGGATCTCCTCGCCGAGCTCGGCGATGATCGGCCGCTCGCCCGGGCGGATGGCGCCGCCCGAATGGAAGCGCGGCGCGCCGGCGAAGGCATGGGCCGGCACCATGCGGGGCACGCCGGCGGAGCCGACGATGCCGCCGGAATGGGCGACGAAGGAAAGGAGGTTGAGCGGCGCGCCGGCCGCGGCGCCGCCGCCGCCGAAGAACAGGCGGAACAGGGAGAGCAGGCCACCGCCGGCCCCGGCGAGGCCGCCCGTGCCACTCCCCGAGGGCATTCCCGCCTGGACGAGGCCCATGAGGCCGCCGAGCGTGCCGGAAGGGGCGCCGGCCGCCGGCGCGAGGCCGAGCAGCTGGGCGAAGGGCCCCTGCCCGGTGATGGCGGCGCGGCCGATCTCCGTCATCAGGCCCTTCCAGAGACCGGCGAGGTCGCGGGAATTGAAGACCATGTCGACGAGGCGGTCGCCGCCATACTGCAACGCATCGGAGAGGCCCTTGGCATCGGCCTGGGCCTGTTTTAGGCTGTCCGAGAGGCGGGCATTGGCGGTGGCCAGACGCTCCGTCTCGGCACGCTGGGTGGCGGTGATGGTGCCGGAGGTGCGGCGGGCCTCGGCCTCCAGCTTGGCGATATCGAGGGCGCGCTGGCGCTCCTCGGTGGACTTGCCCACCGTCGCCAGCTCGGCCGCGACCTGGGCGTTCGCCTTCTCCATGTTCTGGATGAGCTTGGCATAGGCATCGGCCCACTCGTCCGTTTCGGCCTTGGCGG
>CAZEZD010000012.1:0-12415 GCA_964516115.1 uncultured Hyphomicrobiales bacterium | reverse complement strand
TCGGTGATGGCGACGATCTGGTGGCCGTTGCGCTCGAGGTCGACGAAATACTGGCGCAGTGCCGTCAGCCGCCCCTCCGCCGTGGTGGCGCCGGCGAAGGCCTGCGGCGAGGAGGACAGGCCGAAGTCGTTGGTGCCGAGGAAGCGGCTCTGCATCAGCTCGAGGGCGCGGTTGCTGCGGCCACCCGCACGCTCGTCGTCGAAGCGGTCACGCGTCGCCTTCTCGGCCGCGACGAGATCCGACTGGGCGCCGGCGACCGTCATGCGCAGCTGCTCGGCGCCCTTGATCCAGGACTGGAAATAGGTGGTGCCGACATTGGCCGCGGCGGACTGTTCGGCGATCTCCTGGAAGCGCTTCAGTTCCATGTTGCCGCGGGCGAGCGCCACGCCGAGGCCGGCCGCCGCGGCGGCCCAGGCGAGGTTGAGCGCCTGCACCGCGCCGACGAGACGCAGGATGGTGCCGGGATTGGTGGCGGCGAAGGTGCCGATGGCGGTGCCGGCCCGCCCGACGGTGAGTGCCGTGGCGCTGGCCGTCGTCGCCAGCAGCTGCAGCGGCCGGATCGTGTCGGCGCTGATGGCACGCCCGGCCGCCGCCGCGGCGACGCCGGTGGCCGCGAGGCTCCCGGCGATATTGGCCGCGGCCGAGGCCATGGCCCGCTGGGCGGGCCCGACATCGGCGGCGAGGCGGACAATGGGTGCGGTGCTCATGGAGCGTCCGTTGCGATGGGCGTGCCATTGGCCCGGTGGAAGGCTTCCCGGGCGGCGAGGTCGTCGGCGGTGGGGGGCTCGCCGGCGGGGGTGTCGTGGACTGCGGCGCGGCCGTCGCAGAACTCGGCGAACTCGTGGAAGCGCAGGCTGCGGATCTCGGCCGGCTTCAGGTCGAAGGCGGCGCCGAGGAAGTAGTATTCCCCGAGGTCTCCGGGGCCGGCTGGGGGTCGCTCCCGGCGGCGAGAGCGTCCAGCAGCTGCTGCTCCGCCGCCTGGGCTTTTTTTGCCGCGGCCACCGCCTCGCGGCCGTTGACGAAGGCCGAGAGGATGTCGGCGGCGAGCTGGACATTCTCGCCGATGGGCCGGCCCTCGACGAAACGGCGGACGAGGTCGGCGGTCTCGGCATCGGAGGCACCGCCGCCGAGAAGGCCCTGGCGCACCGTCTCGCGCACCATGGCATAGGACCAGGTGCCCGAGGACAGGCGCAGGAGCACCTCGCCGACATAGGTGCCGGTGACGCGCTCCAGCGTGCCGCAGCCGCCAATCGTCAGGTCGAAGGTGCGGGAATCGCCCGCGAAGTCCGCCTGCCAGGCGGTGGGGGAGAGGTCCATGGGAACTCCGGAAGGCGTCAGGGTTGAGCTATGCGCCCGCACCGCCACTCGGCTTGCGCGGAGGCGGTGCGGGCCATATCCGGACTCAGCTCGCCGCGACGAAGGCCGGCTCGCCGCGGAACTGGCCGGAGAGGTTGAAGGTCACCTGGCCGTTGTCCTGCTTCTGGATCGACTTGGTGTCGATCTCGACGGCGCCGGTGAAGGTGCCGCCACCGTTCGGAGCGGTCTCGTCCAGAAGGAAGCGCCAGCGGCGCGGCGTGTTGGCGACGGAGAGGGCGACGTCCGCCATCAGCATGGCGTGCGCGGCACCCGAGCAGCGGCCGGAGAAGGTCACCTTGTGCATGATGCTCTTCGGCGTGCGCTGCATCTGGGCGAGCTTGGTGCGATCGTCGCAGTCGCGCTCGGAGGAGGAGTCGTACTCGACCGTCGTGTCCCAGGAGAGCGACGAGGCGACGCAGAAGAAGGCGAAGGTGTCGGCGACATCCGTCTCGCGGAAGAGGTCGAACTGGTTGCCGGTAAGGGTCTTGGGCAGGGACATGGGTCAGCTCCTTTCAGGGCGCGGCTCCCCGACAACCATGTCGAGGTCGAAGTAGACGCATTTCGGATCGATGGGGTTGATGACGTCGCCGGCCTGCATGGAGAGCGGCGGCTCGACGAACTGCCAGGGCTCCGGCAGGGCGAAGGCCTCGAGTCCCGCCTCGCGGCGGGCATTGGTGTCGGTGGCGAGCAGCGCCTTCCAGGCCATGGTCCAGGCGCGCTCGCGTCCCGCCGAGGTGTCGTAGGCATAAAGCCGGATGCGGATGCGCACCGGCACCGGCCGGACGCAGCCGGCATAGGGCGCGGGCTGGAAGCCGATGGGACCGACTGCGACATAGGGCGGCTCGACGGTGCGCGGCACGTCGTCGAAAAAAGAGAGGATGTCCACCGGCGTCGCCTGGTTCGGCGGCGCGAAGCCGATGCGCGGGATCTCGGGCACGGCACGCAAGGCCTCCTGGAGGCCCTGCATGACGGCCGAGACGGGATTGGCAAAGTCGGTCACGGCAGGGTCCGGCATCACACGGGGTGGACGGGAGGTTGCAAGATCGCGACGCTGAACGTCCCGCGTGAAACGGCGGACAGGAGGGCGCGATGCTGAACGGGCTTTACGGAGTGAAATTCGGGACGCCGCTGGGAAGCGGCACGGGGGTTCTCTATGCGGTCAACGGCATGGTCTATGGAGGCGATTCCGGCTTCGCCTATGTCGGCCCCTACACCACCCAGGGCACGGACCTGACCGCTTCACTCCGCCTGATCAGGCACGCGGATACAATGGGCGTGCTCTCGGTTTTCGGCTCTACCGGCGGCACGATCGACATTCGCGGGACGGTCACCCCGGACGGGGGAACCTTCCAGGGCACGTCCCCGCAGGCCCCTCCCGGCGTCACGCTGTCGGTGACGCTTCACCGGATCGACACAGCATGAGCGGGGGCTGCTCGGCCAGCTTCGCCATGAAGTCCTTGAGGTAGAGCTTTTCGGCGTCAGTCGGTCCGGGCGGAGCGAGCACGTTTTCGAGGGCGGCGGAGAGCCGGTCCATCGACTGGATCAGCCGGTCGGTCCGGTTGCGGGCGATCTGTCGGTCTGCGCACATCGGCGTCACTCCTCAGGGTTTCGGCGGGACCCCCCGCCGGGGGACTGTCGTCCTCCACCGCCGTGCCACGGCCGGCGGCGACGATGAAGGCGATATGGGCGCGCGGCGCGGTGACCGGCTCGGGCGATGCCCGGTAGAGGCGCACGAGTGAGGGCGTGCCACAGGGCACGTCGATATCGGCGGTGACGATGACCTTGGCCATGGCTGTCCTCAGTTGAGGCCGGACTCTTCCGGCAGCCCCGCGAGTACGTCGCCGAGCTCGAGGTTGCGGCGCTCGACACCGGCCTCGATTGCCGGCCAGAAGAAGGGCTGCGCCTCCGTGCCGGGATGGCTGCGGTAGGAGATGCGCCGGCGGGCCATATCCTCGGATCCGGAGAAAGTGATGCGGGAGACGCCGCGGTCGCCACCTGCGGTGCCGTATTCGACCCAGTAGCCGTAGTCGGTGCCGTCGCGCGGGTTCTGCGCATCGGCCGTGACCACCCAGAAGCGGCCCTCGCGCCAGTAGCGGATCGAGTTGAGCAGCGCCCCGGTGTCGACCGGAACGCGCGCCCGCATGTCGTTGACGATCCAGCGGATGGATCTCTCATTCAGCCGGTCGGCGCGCAGTGCGAGCGTTGTGCCGAACTTCGCGAATGCTCCCGCCAGCCGGCCGAGCCCGGCGATGCCGGACCCGTCGACCAGGTAGTCTTGCGCGAAATTGATCGCCGGGCCGCCGAGGGTGACGGCGCCGGCGATCGCGAGAGGGAGAGCCATCAGGCCGAGGTGCCGATGATGATGATGTCGTAGGTGACGGCCGAGCCGGCGCCGCCATTGGCGAGGCGCAGGATGTCGCCGGTGCCGGCCGTGACCGTCCAGCCGGTCTTCGGAGCCCAGGAAGCGAGATAGCCGCCAGGCCGGACCTTGAAGGCGTTGTCCGCCGCGTCGAAGGGACCGACGAAGGCATTGGACGCGGCACCGCCGACGATGAGGTCGTTGACGTTGGCCTCGCCCGCCTTGATCAGGATGCCCTTTATCTTGGCGAAGGTGAGGGACGCCCCGAAGACGTCGGAGAGGACGCCGGCGAGGTCAATGAGCACCTCGTCGGAGGCGGGGATCGAGCCCTGGTCGCCCCAGGAGCGGTCGGCCTTGCCATCGGTCGTGCCGGTGGCGACGTCGATCGTCGCGCCCCAGTTGATCGAGCGGCTGGCATCGCCGAGATCCGCCGTCTTCTTCTCGAGGAGCGTGGCGCGGATGGAAAGCTGGGCCGACTGCAGCATGGAAGGTCTCCGTTGGGTTCGAGAGGTCAGCCGCCGAGGCGGGATGTGAGACGCAGGTAGATGCGGCCCTTGATGCGGTAGCGGACCGGATGGCCGTCGATCGCGTAGGTGACGCCGTCGACGATGACGCGGTCCTGGTTGGTGATGGTCCGCGTCTCGCTGTCGTCGCGGACCACCAGCTCGACGTCGTCGAAGGGCTGCGCCTGCGCCGCCTCGCCGGCGAGCCGCGAGGCGTTCCACTTGAAGGCCGCCCAGCGGGTGAAGGCCGGCGCGAAGTCGCCCAGCGTCTGGCCGGCGCGCTGCACCGGGAGCGCCGCGCGGCGAAGGATGGTGGCGCGCCGGTCCATGGCGCCGATGATGTCGCTCACGGCGCGATGCCCATGAGCAGGCTGCGGATCGTGTCGGTAAGGCCACCGCCGCCCTGGCGATCCTCATAGAAGCGGGCGGTGGCCATCAGCACGGCCGCCTTGACGTCGCCGGGCACCTCGGCGGCGAGCCAGCCGACGGTGAAGGTCACCGCGATCGGATAGGGGACGGCTGCGGGCGAGGGCCAGGACCGACCGGACGCCGGGCGGATGGCGGTGATGCGCCCCGCGACGCCGATCAGGTCGATATCCAACGGCGACAGCGCGACCTCGCCGGCGGAGGTGATGATGCCGACGATGTCCACCGACTGCACCGGGCGCAGCGGCAGCTCGAGGCAGGTCGAGGCCTCCGTCGTCCAGCGCAAGGTCTGGCGGAGGAACCGCGCCTGGCAATGCCGCTCGCAGGCGGCGGTGGCCGCGGCCAGGGCGCGACCGATCGCGGCGTCATCGTCGCCCTCGACGCGAAGATGATCCCTCGCCTCTTCCAGCGTGGCCGGATAGGCATCCGGCCCGATGAGCGTCGCGATCGGCATGGTTCAGGCTCCCGGTGCGGACCGCGTCAGCGGGCGACCTCAGCGACGGTCGCCGCCTGGGCGGGCGGCGCGTAGCGGGGGTCGAAGCCGAGCACGAGGCCGGCGGAGATGCCGTTCGCCGTGCCGTGGGTCTGGGACAGCCGGAACCAGTAGAAGCCGTTCTGGATGTCCAGCTCGTCGGGACGCAGTTCGATGACGGCCTGCTTGTTGTCGTCGGTGGCCTTCACCAGCTGGGTGATGGCCTTGCCGGTGACATCCTTCACTCCCGTTCCGGAGGCGTCGGTTGCCTGCTCGAACTTGGCATTGAAGGTCGCCGAGGCGCCGAGCACGCCGGTCTGGCAGATGCCCTGGTAGTTGAAGAACTTGTCGGCCTTGATCCAGCCGGAGGTGGCCGGCGTGCCGGCGGTCTTGGACGAGGGGTCGATGACGCCGACGATGGCGGCGCGCTCGCTCGGGCGCAGGGACGGGAACATGGTGATCTCTCCGATCGGGATGGGATGAGGCGGGGCGATCCCCGCGCCATGGCGGCGCGGGGCATGAAGCGTCAGGTCTCAGGCTGCGGGCCCGTCACGCCCTCGGTTTGCGAGGGACGAGACGGACCCTTCAGGGCATCACGCGCGCTCGGCGATCGTGATGAAGTGGGACTTCGTGGCGGCGCCGCGGGCCGGGCTCACCGCCGCCTTCAGCAGGGGCTGGCCGCCCATGCGGAAAGACCAGCGGAAGGCGGTCGCGGCGTAGTCGAAGTAGAGGTGGATCGAGGCCTGGGCGTCGATCGTGCCGTTGGCCGAGGTGGCGGCGTAATAGCCGGCCGGGTTGATGAGCATGAGGTCGCCCTCGTCACCCAGGGCCGCGCAGTGCTCCATGATGTTGAGGGGCCGGCCGTTGATCGACCCCTCCATGAACTCGGACTGCACGCCGGCGCTGTTCGGCAGCCAGATCGGCGTGTTGCCCACCGAGAGCGGGATGATCTGCGGCATGATCTCGGCATTGCCGGCCCAGACCAGCGGCGCGCCGCCACGCAGGATCCGCGTCAGCATCTTGGTGATGTTGGCGAGGACGATCGAGTCGGCCGCCTGGCCCGATTCCTTGGCGACGGCCACCTTCGAGGCCGCCTTCATGAAGCCGAGCGGCTGGCCGACACCGTCGCCCCAGATAATCGCCTCGGAGGCCACCCAGCGGATGGCCTGGGCGGCCTTGCGGGACAGCCGGTCGGAGAGACGCGGGGCGTCGTTGAGCAGGATCTCGTCGGCGACGACGAAAGCGTCGAGCGGATGGATCGCCATCAGCTCGGCGCTGCCGGAGGGCGCCGAGGCGCGGAGCTGGCCGCCCTTGTTGCGCCAGTAGGCCTTCACGCCGGCCGCGCCCCAGGGCGTGGTCTCGTCGGTCGGAACCATGATGGCGTTGGACGAGGTCGGCTCCGGCTGGACGTAGGACAGCATGTCCGAGCCGTCGAAGACGAGTTCCCAGATCTCCTGCCGCATGGCCGGAGGGATCTGGTAGCCGATGCCGGAGGCGTCGCCCTGCTGGATGGTGGAGGTCGGGAGCGCCGCCAGGCGCTGGTCCGGGACGCCCATGTGGGCGGCACGGACGCTGGTGGCGAGTTCGGCGAGGGAGCGGAAGCCGCCCATGGTCTCGGGGTTCGGCTCGTCCGAGGTGACCGCGAAGGCGGCACGACGGCCGGGCGGCTGCGTCAGCGTCGAGGTGTCGAGGAAGGTGGCGTTGCGGCGCGCCTTCTTCTCCTCGGCGTCGACGGCATCGGCCTGGGTCTCGACATTGGCGGCGAGCGTTTCCAGCTCGGCGTCGAGGGCCGCGAGGCGGGCTTCCTCCTCGGCCGTGCGGGAAGCCTTGGCGGAGAGAGTGTTGAACTCGGCGAGCTTCGCCTTGCCGTCCTTCTTCAGATCGACGAGGGCCTGGCGCATGGCCTTGAGGTTGCCGGCGCCGATGACGACGAAGTTGGCCTGAAGGAAGGTCAGGCCATCGGCGAGGAGGCCGGCGTTCCGGCCAGGCGGAACAATGATGCCGCCCCAGAGGGCAGCTGCGGAAAGGACGAGGGCTGCCGCCGCGAAGAGCAGGACGGCGCGGTGATTCCTGAGCATGATGGGTCTCGCGCGGAAGCCGGATGAAGAGGGTCGATCCCATGCGCCGGCACGCATGAGGCGATCGGTCGTCGGACGACGACGGAAGGGAGAAGCTCGACCGGTCACGCCCTCGGCTTGCGCGGGGCGGGGCGGGCCTTACACGAAGCTCAGCGCACTCCGGCGCCGGCGGAGTGGGGCGCCGCCGGCGAGGCGGGCAATCGTCTCAGGCAGCGTGGCGACGGCATCGGCCATGCCGAGCTGGACGGCGCGGGCGGCCGAGACGACGCGGCCCTGGCCGAACTCCGCCCTGACGCGATCGACGGTGGTGCGGCGGCCGGTGGCGACATCGGCGATGAAGGCGGCGTCAGCCTCGTCGACGCTCGCCTTGATGTCGGCGCGAGCCTCATCCGAGAGAGGCGCGAAGGGCGAGCGCTCGGCCTTGAACTGGGACGAGGCGATGACGGTCGGCGTCACACCCATCCGATCCCAGAAGCGCGACCAGTCCTGATGCATGGCCATGACGCCGATCGAGCCGAGTTCGCCATTCGGCACCACGACGATCTCGCTGGCCTGGGCGGCAATCCAGTAGGCCGCGGAGGCGGCCAGGGCATCGACGACGGCGACCACCGGCTTGATGCCGGCTGCGGCGCGCACGGCGGCGGCGGTTTCGGCCGAGCCGGCCACCGTCCCGCCCGGGGAATCCACATGGAGGATGATGGCCCCGGTCGCCGCATCGGCGGCGGCAGAGGCGATGCGGGCGCGCAGCGCATCCTGCCCGGGCACGGTGCCGAACCAGCCAGCGATCGAACGGTTCACCAGCACGCCGGTGACGGGAATGACGGCGACATTGCGCGGCGCAGGATCGCCGCCCGCGGCGGCCTGCCGGGGCGCAAGGCGCGCCAGGTGCGATGCCGACAGGGCCATGAGGCCCTCGGCGTCGGCGATGGCGAGCAGCATGGCGAGCTCGGTCCTATCCATTGTCGTCCTCCGGATCCTGCGGGTCGGCGTCGGCGGTCTGGCCCTCACCGGCGCCGCGCATGTTCTCCGGCTCGAGGTAGCGGTCGCCCTCTGGGCCGATGCCGTTCATGTTCTCGAGCTTGCGGATGTCGTTGACGGAGAGCCAGCCGCCCTGCCGGCCCTGAAAATAGGCGGCGTAGCGGGTCTTGATGTCGCCGCGCAGCAGGCCGGCGACGTTGTGTTCGATGAACAGGCGGCGCTGCTCATTGCCCACGAGAAGGTCCCGCTCGGCCGACTGCTCCAGCGCCGTGATGACGGGACCAAGGCAATAGGTGACGAAGTCGAGGCTCTGCTGCTCGACGCTCGCCTTGATGGCCTTGTCGAGGAGCCCGACCTTGGAGAGCGGCATGCTCCAGAGGCCGCAGATCTCGGCGGCGACGGCCGCCGCAGCCTCGGTGAACTGGGCTTCGTTGTTGGTGACCTGGTCGACCTTGCGGGTGATTCCGTACTTCAGGAGCCGGACCGAATGGGCGTTGGCACCGCTCGACGAGGCCTTCCAGGAGGCGAGGAAGGCGTCCTCTTCCTCCTTGGTCCCGAACTTGGAACCGGTCGGCTGTTCGAGGATCTCGCCGCCACGGCCGGAGTTGCGGAACCACGACGCGCCGTAGCGGCGGATGGCGAGGGCATAGCCGAAGGTCTCGCGGGCCGTCTGCCAGACCGGCTTGCCGCGCAGGCCATCGTCGCTGAAGGGCGCGCGGCGGGTGTGCCAGATCTCGTCGTCGCGCAGCACGAAGGACGGCGCGGTGCCCCGGCCGGCGATGCGGTAGTAGACGCGGCCGTCGCGGGCCTGTTCGACGCGCATGACGCGGCGCGGCTCGATGTAGTCGAGGTCAGAAACGGGTCCGGCATCGCCGGGGATGATCTCGGCAAAGCACTCGCGGCGGAAGGCGAGGTCCATGGCGAGGGCCTCGCGGAACTCCTGGGCGGTGCGCCGCCCGGCACGGCGATGCAGCACCGTGTAGACCGGGTGGTCAGGCGCCTCGCGGCTGTTGCCGTCCGGCAGGGCCTCGAAGAGCTTTAGCGGGATCGAGGACGAGGGGCCGCCGATATTGGCGAGGATCGATTCGACCAGGCCGAGATCGAGAACGGCCCTCTCCGTCACGTTGACGCCGGCGACGGAGGCGCCGCCGCTCATGTCCCAGACGCGCGGGTCGTTGAGGTCGACCGAGCGCGTCAGCTGATAGCCGGCGGCAGCGGCGATGCGCTGGAGGAAACCCATCACGCCACCGCCATGGCATCGGAGCCGATGATGACGACGCCGTCGCCGACCATGGTCAGGCCGGTGGCCATGACGCCTGCGGCGATGCCGTCGATGTTGTCGCCGGAGCGCTTCTTGGCAGGCACGAAGTTCATGTTCTCATCGAAGCGGATCTGGCAGTGGCCGGCCTGCCAGGCGAGGACGGGATGGCCGCCATGGTCGAGAAGCCCGGCGAAGAGGCGGCTCTCGAACTCGGCGGTCGGCTCGGCCAAGGTGCGGTGTCCCTGTCTCATCTCGCGCATGATCTCCGGGCTCACCCCTTCGGCCTGAAGGTCGGTCATCAGCTTGGCTGCGTTCCAGGGATCGAAGCCGAGAAGCGCCACGTCGTAGTCGTTGCCGGCGTCGAGGATCGCCTTCTGCAGGAAGGCCTGGTCGACGACGTTGCCGGGCGTCAGCTCGATGGCGCCTTCGGCCTTCCACTGGCGCCACGGGACGGCGCGATCGAGCTCGCAGCGGGTGTCGAAGGTGTCCTGCGGCAGCCAGAACCGAACCGCCGCTTTCCAGATGCCGTCATCGCCAGGCTCGAACAGGGCGAAGAGCGCCGTCATGTCGCGCCGCCGGGAGACGTCGGCGGCGAGCCAGCAGCGCCGGCCGGTGCCCTTCATCTCGTCCCAGCGGGACTTCCAGTTCCCGTCGCCGGCGCAGGCGTTCCAGACCTCGGCGGGCAGCCAGCGGATGAGCTGGTCGACCCAGAGATTGAGGTGGTAGCGCTTGAAGTTCGCCTCGGCCCGCGGGTTGCCCCTGGCCTTGGCCGCGGCGCCCCGCATGTAGTCCCAGGTGGGGGTCAGGCCGATCGTCGGATTGGCGATCCGCCAGGTCGTCTCGTCGCGCCAGTCGGACCCGTCCGGGGCCGCGAAGTGGACGACGAGAACGGAGGGGTCGTCGATCTTGCCCTCGAGGAGGGCGATGCTCTCCTCATAGAGCTGGTAGCCGACCTTGGCCGTCTTGAGCCCCGCGGTGGAGGCATAGAGTTCGATCGGCTGCAGGCGGTTGCCGGTGCCCTCACGCAGCGTGTCGGCAAGATCGGTGGCGAGCCATTCGTGCATCTCGTCGCCGAAGATGACGGTCGGCGCGCGCCCGTGCTTGCCGTCGGCCTTGCCGGGGAGGAGCTGGAACGAGGCGTTCAGCTCCGGCACCCAGATGGCCTTGTCCATGATCCGGACGCGCTCGGCCTGGGTGGGGTCTGCCGCCACCATGGCCTTCATGCGCCGGAACGGGATCTTTCCCTGCTCCTCGTCGCGGGCGAAGCAGTAGCCCTCCGCGCCGACGATCCGCTCGTAGAGGAAGAACAGGAGGGCGAGTGCCGCGAGGAACTCGCTCTTGCCGTTCTTGCGCGGGATCCACAGCCGGAGCTGCCGGAAGATCCGCACATGGATGGTGGTCGACCGGTGGGTGACCGGATCGATGACCTCGGTCGGCTTCTTCCAGCCGAAGAGCAGGCGGATGACGATCGCCTGCCAGGTGTTGGGGACGAAGGGCACGCCGGCAAAGCGGTCCATCGTCAGCTTGAACAGCTTTGGGAACCGGAGAACGATCCCCTCGGCCTTGGCGGCATCGTACCAGGCGCCGGGCACGGCGGCGGCACGGCGCCAGGCGATCATCGCCCAGGCAAAGCCCGGGTTGTCCTCGACCTCCCTCAGCCAGTCCGGCAGCGGCCAGAGGGCGTCGGGGGCCGCCGCGCCGATGGCCGCTTCGGAGGTGGCGGTCATGGCGGGCGTCAGTGCGTCGACCGCGGCGGCGCCGAATCGAGGTCGTCGAGGTTGAGGGGACCGGCTGCGGGAGCCGGTGCGGTGGGAGCTGGCGCGGCAGGGGCTGCGGGAACACCCGGCGGCCGGTCGAAGAGATCGCCCCGACCGAGCTGGCCGTAGGCGTAGGCTTCCTTCGAGATCGGGTAGAAGGTCTTCGGCGTCAGGCCGATCTGCTCGGCGTAGTAGTTGAGCTGATCCTCGATCGCGGCGGCGATGTCGAAGACCGGGTTCTTGCGGATCATGGTGCCGCCGGCGACCGTGTCGACGGTCTGGGTGTAGCTGGCCGAGCGGCGTTCGGCCTCGATCTTCTCCCAGGCCGCGGCGGTGACGCAGTAGCGAGCAAGGACGTCGCGGAACTGGCGCTCGAGCAGGCCCTTGATGCGCAGGGTCTGGGTGATGTCGCGCCAGATCTCCACCTCCCGGGTGTAGTCCAGGTCGACACCGTTGAATTGCCGCGGCGCGAAGATCGCCGGCGGCGCCCAGGGATCGGCCGAGGCGGCCGGCGCATCGGCAAGGTCGGACGCCTTCGCCTCAATGGCTTTCAGCGCCGCGTCGGTCTCGCGACGACGCTTGCGGGGATAGCCCTTGCGCTTCTGGGTCTCGGGATGATCCTTGCGACGCGCCATGGATGAAAAAAACTTCCTCGCGAAAAATTTCGCGGCGACAGCTCCGGTGTTGAAGGACCGGTCAGCGGCGATCGTCGCCAGGATTTTTGACCCCCCCTACCCCCCGGGCCTGGTTCTCTTCGCGCTGTTTCGCCGAGGAATGGCAGGGCGAGCAGAGCCATTCGAGCTTGCCGTTCCAGAACTGCCAGAGATCGCCCCTGTGAGGGATCTTGTGGTCGGCGGTGTTGCCCTCGACCACGCGCCCTTGTCGTAAGCACTCCTGGCAGAGCCCCTTGGCTTCGGCCCTGCAGGCCTCACGCCTCGCTCGCCATCGCGCCGTCGAGTAGAGCCGCTTGGTCTGCGTCTCGGCGAGGCGCCGGCGGTCATAGTCCCGGGCGGCGGCAGCGGCCTGAGCCGCTTGGCGTGTTGTCTTGAACGTCGGCGGTTGGCTCGGCATCGGCTGCCCTTGCCCCCCGGCACCCGGGGTGGGGCGGGAGGGGCGCCCCGCCCCGCCCTAGATCGCTCCCCCGATCGATCCCAGGCGCGGCGGTGCCGTGCCGTTCGGACGAGGCAGGGCGCTGACCTATGTCCCTGAAACGACGAAGCCCGGC
>CAZEZD010000011.1:13089-21085 GCA_964516115.1 uncultured Hyphomicrobiales bacterium | reverse complement strand
TGCCGAAGGCCACCTCGCGCAGCAGGAAATAGCGCATGGCGTCGACGCCATAGGCCTCGGCCATGGTGAAGGGGTCGACCACGTTGCCGAGCGATTTCGACATCTTCTCGCCCCTGTTGAACAGGAAGCCGTGGCCATAGACGCGTTTCGGCAGCGGCAGGCCCGCCGACATCAGGAAGGCCGGCCAATAGACCGCGTGGAAGCGGACGATGTCCTTGCCGATGACGTGCAGATCAGCCGGCCAATAAGCCCATTTCGGGTCGCTCTCGTCGGGAAAGCCGGCGCCCGTGATGTAGTTGGTCAGGGCATCGACCCAGACATACATGACGTGGCCGTCGGCGCCCGGCACCGGCACGCCCCAGTCGAAGGTCGTGCGCGAGACGGACAGGTCCGTCAGCCCGCCCTTCACAAAGCTGATGACCTCGTTGAACCGGGTGTCCGGACCGACGAATTCGGGGTTCGCCTCGTAATGGGCCAGCAGCCGGTCCTGGTATTTCGACAGGCGGAAGAAGAAAGTCTCCTCCTTGGTCCATTCGACCGGCGTGCCCTGCCCGCCGACGCGCACGCCGTCGGGTCCGACCGTGGTCTCGTCATCGGCGTAGAAGGCCTCGTCGCGGACCGAATACCAGCCCTCGTAGCCGCCGAGATAGATGTCGCCGGCCGCCACCATGCGCTCCCAGATGGCCTGGCTCGCCCTGTAGTGGCGCGGCTCGGTGGTGCGGATGAAGTCGTCGTTGGAAATGGCGAGCGCCCCCGCCATGGCGCGGAAGCGATCGGCGTTGCGGTCGGCCAATGCGCGCACGGGCAGGCCCTCGCGTTCGGCCGTCTGCACCATCTTCAGGCCGTGCTCGTCGGTGCCGGTCAGGAAGAAGACATCGCGCCCGTCCGCCCGCATGAACCGGGCGACCGCGTCGGTGGCGATCACCTCGTAGGCGTGGCCGATATGGGGCGCGCCGTTCGGATAGGAAATGGCGGTCGTGACGTAGAAGCGGGGCTTCGACATGGGGCGTTTCGAGTTCGGGGTCAGGCGCGCCGCCGGCCGGCTTCGGCGAGCCAGCCGAAAACCTGGAAAACGAAGGGCTTGCGTTCGAGATTGAACGTGCGCACCTGCGCCGCGGTAGCCTCGACCTTCTCCCATACCTCGGCATGGGGTGCAAGGCTGAGAGGCCCCTCGCCGGCCCGTGTGGTCACCTGCCGGTGAAGGTGGTCGAGCACCATGCGGACGAAGAGCTCGAAGAGCGCATCGTCGCGGCGCGCGAGCTTGTCGCCGATGGCATGGATGGCCAGAGGATCGGGCGCCGGCAGCGTCTCGAGCAGCCTGCCGACATCGCCCGCAAACCCCTCCTGCCCGCCTTCCGCCAGTTCCAGCGCCCGCCTGAGACTCCCGTCGGCGAGCGCGGCGATGCGCGCCGCCTCGTCATCCGGCAGACGGATGTCCGCGAAGGTCTGTAAGCCCGCGGCGATCTCTCCGGGGGTCAGCGGATGGAGATGCAGCATCCGGCAGCGTGACCGGATGGTCGGCAGCAGGCGCCCCGGCAGGTGGGCGACGATGAGGAAGAGCGAACGCGGCGGGGGCTCTTCCAGCAGCTTCAGCAGGGCATTGGCGCTGGAGCGGTTCAGATCGTCCGCGGCGTCGACAATGCAGACGCGCCAGCCGCCCTCGCCGGCCGTCGAGCCGAAAAAGCGGACGATGTCGCGCATGGCGTTGACGGAGATGTCCTGCGGGATCTTCTCCTTGCCGGCCTCGGCGATGCGCCTGAGCGCCAGCAGGTCCGGATGGGAGCCGGCGACGATCCGCCTTGCGACCGGATGATCCTCGGCAACGGCGAGGTCGCGAACGGTGGCCGGCACGCGCGCCGCGACAGGGTTCGCCAGAACGAAACGGGCGAAGCGATAGGCGAGCGTCGCCTTGCCGATGCCCTCCGGCCCGCCGATGAGCCAGGCATGGTGCATGCGCGGGCCGCGATAGGCGTCGAGCAGTTGGCGTTCGGCCTCGCCATGGCCGATCAGGATCTGACGCTCGCGCGGATGCGGCGCGCCATCGAGGCGGTCGGCGGCGTTCTCCTCGATCATGGCGAGACCAGCCTCACGCCGAGGCCGAAATGCTCGACGACAGCTGTGCGGATGGCGTCTGCCACCACATCGGCGTCGGCGCTGGCGTCGATCAGCTTGCAGCGCTCCGGTTCCAAGCGGGCGAGCGACTTGAAGCCCTGGCGGAGCTTGTTGTGAAAGGCGAGCCCTTCCTTTTCGAAGCGGTCGGCAGCCTCACCGCGGCTGGCCACGCGGGCCATGCCGACCTTGGCCGGCAGGTCGAGGATGAGAGTGAGGTCGGGACCGTCCTTGCCGACCGTCACCCGCTCCAGCGCCATGACGAAATCGAGCGGAACCCTGCCGGCATGACCCTGATAGACGCGCGTCGAGTCGGCGAAGCGATCGCAGATGACCCAGGCCCCACGCGTCAGCGCCGGAAGGATCGTCACCGCGAGATGGTCCCGGCGCGCCGCCGCGAACAGCATCGTCTCGGCCTCGGCTCCAAAGGGCTCCGCGCCGCCGGACAGCAGCACGTGGCGCAGGATCTCCGCTCCCGGCGAGCCGCCGGGTTCGCGGGTGAGTACCACCTCGAAACCGCGCTGTTCGAGAAAGGCCGCGAGGCGGCGGGCCTGTGTCGACTTGCCGGCCCCCTCCCCGCCTTCGAGCGTGATGAAGCGGCCGCGGGCCTCTGGCGTCTCCGTCACGGCCGGGCGACCCCGGACCGGATCCAGCCGGTGGAGAGTTCCCAGGCCCCCTGCATGGCGCGCTGCGTCAAGGTTCCCGCCGGCACGTCGACCGCGGCGAAGACCGGAACCTCCAGCGCCACCTGCGAACCCCGCATGACGCGCAGCTTGCCGACCTCGGCGCCCTGGCGCACCGGCGCGCGCACCGGTCCCCGATAGACGATCTGCGCCGAGACGCGGTCCGACTGGCCGCGCGGCAGCAGCAGACGGACGAGCTTCTGCGCCGTCACCGGCACGCTGCCCTGCGCGCCGCCATAGACCGACACGTCACCGATAGCCTCATTCTCCTGGAACAGGTCGCGCAGCTCGAAGGAACGGAAGCCCCAGTCCAGCAGCTTGCGCGCCTCGTTGGAGCGTTCCTGCAGCGAGCGCGCGCCCATCACCACGACGATGAGCCGCTGGCCGTTCTGCACGGCCGATCCCGCAAGGTTGAAGCCGGCCTCCTCGATGTAGCCGGTCTTCAGGCCGTCGGCGCCGGTGTAGGTGCCGAGCAGCGGGTTGCGGTTCTGCTGGCGGATGCCGCCCCAGGTGAACTCGCGCTCGGCATAGATGGCATAATGCTCGGGAAAGGTGCGGATGATGTGGTCGGCGAGCCGCGCGACCTCGCGCGCCGTGGTCCGCTGCTCGGGGTCCGGCAGGCCGGTGGCGTTGCGGAACACCGAACGGGTCAGGCCCAGCGCCCGGGCGCGGTCGTTCATCACCGGGATGAAGTTGGCCTCGGTGCCGGAGATGGCCTCGGCCAGCGCGATGGAAGCATCGTTGCCGGACTGGATGATGGCGCCACGCAGGAGATCCTGCACCTTCACGCGCGAGTTGACGGCCGCATACATGGACGAGGTGCGCGAGGGCGCTCCGCCGCGGCGCCAGGCGTCCTGGCTGATGACGATCTCCTGGTCGGACAGCAGCCGGCCCTGCCGCATCTCCTCGAAGATCACCGCCATGGTCATCAGCTTGGCGAGGCTGGCGGGGGACTGGAGTTCGTCGGCCGCCTTCTCGAACAGCACGGACTGGGTGCCGACGTCGATCAGGATGGCGTTGCGGACGGTGGTCTGGAAATTGTCCTGGGCACGCGCCGTGTCACCGCCGAACAGTGCGGTCGCCGCGAGAAGCGCGGCGCCAAGGCCTCTCCAGCAGATTCGCAATGCGGCCACGGCACGCCTCCCCGCTCCATGGATGGGACGGAGGCCGCGTGAAATCAAGGTCGATCAGTAGAGCGCGCCGAAACCGAGCGCGGCACGGACCGGAGCGCCGCCGGGCATGGCCTGGATCGCCGGCGCCGGGCGCGAGGGCGGCGCGAAGGCGGTGGCGGTCGGAACGGTGACCGGCCGGGACGATGCCGCGGCGAGGACAGGGCCGGAGGACGGAGCGACCTGCGGCGCCGGAGTGGCGACCACCGTCACGGTCGGGGCGACCTGCGCCGGGCCGGCGCGGCGCGCGACGACGGTGGTAGCGGCGGGAGCGGCGTCGCGCTGGCCCGGCCGTGCGAGCGGCAGCGGCGCCGAGGCCATGGTGACGGGCGATGCCGCAACCTGCGCCTGGGTGGCACCTTGAACGACCGGCGCTGCCGTCTGACCCGGATCGGGCTGGCGCATGTCCGGGTTCGGCATGTCCTGCCGGAAGAAGGCAAAGGACGGCGCCGGTGCAGGCTGGGACGAAGCCGCCGCCAGAACGGGCTGGGCGGGAACCGCAGCGATTGTCGGCTGCGCCTGGCGCGGCGCCGGATCCGGAACGGTCTGCGGCGCGGCGGAGGCGATCATGGTCGGCGTGACCTGATTCGGGCGCGGCGCCGGGGTTCCGTCGGTGCGCAAGGTCGCGAGCAACTGGCGATCGTCCGAACCTTCCAGCGGTGCGCGACCGATATACTCCACCCGCACGCGGGCGAGGCCCTGGCCGCGGAAGTTCAGCATGTTCGAGGCGCGCTGCGACAGGTCGATCACCCGGTTGCCGTGGAACGGCCCGCGGTCATTGACACGCACGACCAGCGAATGACCGTTGGTCAGGTTGGTGACGCGGGCGTAGCTCGGCATCGGCATGGTGCGATGGGCGGCCGACAGCGTGTGCATGTCGTAGACTTCGCCATTGGCGGTCAGGCGGCCGTGGAACTGGCGGCCGTACCAGGACGCGACGCCCGTCTCGGTATGGCCCTCGCGCTTTTCGAAGGGCGTGTAGCGGCGCCCGGCCACCGTGTAGGACCGGCCGACCCGGTAAACGCCGCCGCCGCGCGGAACCGGGCGGCCCTCGTCGACGACCCGCGGGCTGGAGCTGACGCCGTAGCGGCTGTTGAAGCGGTCGACGGACGGCGCACCCTGCGCCACCCTGTCCTGCGAGGCGCAGCCGCCAAGCGCGAGGCCGACGCCGCAAAGCGCCGTGCAGAGCAGAAGCTTCGCCCGGGACGCTCCGATGTCGGCAGGCACAGGCGATCCGCCGCTCGTCGCTGGATGGGTCAAGCCGGTCGCTCCATGCCGCACGTCCGCGAGCCATTGCGGCCCGCATCCCGCCGGTTGTCATACCCGACGTTAATGAAGGGTTCCAGTGTCGGGGCAATTGAGACGAATTCGTGGCGCGGCCCGAAACCAGGAGGCGGATGGTGTAGCAGGCATTAACCGCGTGGGTGGGCGAGTTGGCCGATGACATCGGGCGTTCGGGTGCAAGCGCCCGGCGCCGGCCCAAGCCAACGACGATGGCCCCGCCTGCCGATTCCGGGCGGCAATGCCGGGGAACTGGCGGATGGGGTGTCCATTTTCTACCCTTCCGAAGGCTTCCGAAACGTTCCGATTATCTTGCATTTCCAATCAGTTGCGGGTACGTCATGGTTCCGAAGCGTTCCGATTTGTTCCCGCGCGTTCCAGCCCACAGTTGTGGGTAAGGTTGCGGGCACTGGAGAGTTAGACGGAGAAAGGGCGGGTTGTGGGTAGAAGCCTGACGGCTCTTAAGGTCACGTCCCTGACGAAACCGGGCCGGTATGGCGACGGCGGCGGGCTCTATCTCCAGGTCGCCAAGGGCGGCACAAAGTCATGGCTGTTCCGGTTCATGCTCGACGGCCGATCACGGCAGATGGGCCTCGGCCCGGTTGATCTGGTGACGCTCGCCAGCGCCCGCGAGAAGGCTCTAGAGGCCCGCCGGCTCCTCCTCGACGGCATCGACCCTATCGAGGCGCGCGATGCCACCCGCGAGGCCCGACGCGCCGAGAAGGCGTCCGCGGTCACGTTCAAGGACGCTGGGGCCAGATACATCGCCACGCACCGGGCCGGCTGGAAAAACGCGGTGCATGTCCGACAATGGGAACAGACCCTCGAAACCTACTGCGACCCGATCATGGGCGACGTCTCCGTCGCCGAGGTCAATGTCGGCATGATCCTCAAGGTTCTGGAGCCGATCTGGACCGAGAAGCACGAGACCGCGAGCCGGCTTCGGGGGCGGATTGAAAGCATCCTCGACTGGTCGACTGCGCGAGGCTATCGCCGGGGCGACAATCCGGCGCGCTGGCGCGGGCACCTGCAGAACCTCCTGCCGAAGATCAGCAGGGCCAAGCGCATCGAACATCATGCCTCCCTGCCCTATGCCGAGGCGCCGGCCTTCATGGCTGCGCTTCGGGCGCGCAAGGACGTCTCGTCCCGCGCTCTCGAATTTCTGATCCTCACCGCGGCTCGCACCGGCGAGGTCATCGGCGCCAGGTGGTCCGAGGTCGACATGGCGGCGAAGGTCTGGACGGTTCCGGCCGACAGGATCAAGGCGGGCCGCGAGCACCGCGTTCCGCTTTCCGATCGTGCGGTCGAGATCCTTCAGAACGTCCCGACAGAGGGCGATTTCGTCTTTCCCGGCAGAGCGAAGGATGCGGGCCTGTCCAATATGGCGTTCCTCGCCGTCCTGAAGCGGATGGAGCGCGGCGATCTGACAGCGCACGGCTTCCGCTCGACCTTCCGCACCTGGGCTGCAGAGCGAACCAACTTCCCGCGGGAGGTCGCCGAGCAGGCCCTAGCTCACGTGATCGGCGATGCGGTCGAGCGCGCCTATGCGAGGGGCGATCTGTTCGACAAGCGGCGCCGGCTCATGGCGGCATGGGCCGCCTATCTGGCGACCGAGGCCAAGGCCGGCGACGTCGTGGCGATCAATGTAGGGGGCGCACGATGAGCCGGCCCCGCCCACCCGCCTCGGGCTGGTTGGATCCTGACCCGTTTAAGGGGCGGAGGCGCGCGGTTCAGGAGGCCCTGGATAGCCGGACGGGGCCAGTGCCGTTCTCAGAAATCGAGCGGGCCGCGGCGTGGTATCTCCTATCGAAGGCCACGGTGACATCCTCGATGGCTCCGACAGACGTTCGCGCCCTAGCGGCGGCAGTAAGGCGGGACGCGGTGGCGCTACATGCGGCGCTATGTGCCCTTGCCGCGCAGTCCAGCGGCTATCGCCTGACAGGAAGCCAAGCGCACATTACCGCCGTGGGTGATCTCGCTGTGGCCGCGCAGCAGCTTGAGATGGAAATTCCGAAGGGGCGTCCAGTCGCGCCCGTCACCGTTCTTGTTCGCGAGCTGGCAGCGATCCTGCGCGCGGCGAGATTGCCGCTCACAACGAAAGACAATGACCCGCTAGTCCAATGCGTCGGCGCGGTTCTTGAGGGCCTCGGCGAGGTGAAGGCGCCGGGCACACCGAAAGTCCGCGACGGGAAGTGGTCGGACGTGCGGAAGCTTGTCGTTGATGCCATGCGCGGCCGGACAAAACCCTCGCCGAGCAATAGGGATTTGTCCGAGCAAACTTGATGACGCCCGCAATGGCGTGAGTAAATTCCGAAGCCATCCGAAGCGGCCCGATACGCCGGGCAAAGCAACGAGGATGGCAAATGCTCAAGCGATTTCTCCGTCGACACGAGGTGACCAGGGTCACCGGCCTTTCCTGTTCCACCCTCTATGACGAGATGGCAGCCGGCCGGTTTCCCAAACCGTTCCGGATCACGGCAAACCGTGTCGGCTGGCTCGAAAGCGAGATCGCTGATTGGCAGAAGGCCCGGCTCGCCGAGCGCGACAGCAAGGCCGCCTGATCCGTGGCCCGAAAGTCGAAACCCGCCGACCGTGGCTGCGGTGGCGGGCTTCGGGAACAGGTTCGCGCTGGCAAGCTGAACAGTCCCGAAGATAGCAAGCAAGCCCCTCGCCCTGCAAGGCTGTTCGCCCTGATCGGTCCCGATCTGGTCGTCGTCGCCGTCGCCGCGTCGCTGTCCTCCCTGGAGGCGCGAA
>CAZEZD010000011.1:0-13079 GCA_964516115.1 uncultured Hyphomicrobiales bacterium | reverse complement strand
AAGCTGATGTCGCGACGCAAGCCGGGGCTCATCAGCGGCCAATTCATCGCGCACCGCGTCGAGATGCTGGAGTCGCCTGCATGGGCCTCCCTGAGCCTCGCAGCGCGCCGTGTGCTGGACCGGCTGGAGATCGAGCACGCGCACCACGGCGGCAAGGACAACGGCCGCCTGCCCTGCACCTATGACGACTTCGAGCGGTTCGGCGTGAGGCGAAAGTCGATCTCGGATGCCATCAGGCAATTGGTGACGTGCGGGCTTATCGAGGTCACGGAGCGCGGATCAGGCGGCAATCGCGAATTTCGGCGCCCGGCAAGGTATCGGCTCACGTACCTCTCTACGCAGACGGCGGCGCCAACAGATGATTGGCGGCTCTTTCGAACACATGCCGGCTCTGGCCTTGGCTATTTGGGGAGCCCGGCCAGCCGGCATGTTCGGGCGGTACCTATCACCCGAGATATAGATAGTAGGGGCGCAAACGCCCCTGAACCAGTAGGGGCGAAAACGCCCCCGAAAATGTCGCCAGTCAGTGGCGAAAACGCCCCCGGTACCAGTGGCGCAATCGCCCCTGGGGCTCTGAAATCAAACCACGGAACAGCACCATGACGGCCGATTACCATTCGGGCGCACGCTCGCCCCATGCCCGGCAGCAGGCTTGGCGCCAGCGCAACCCTATCAAGTATCGGGCACACCAGCGAACGCACCGCGCGCGGCGCAAAGGGCTTCTCCAGCCCGGCCCCTGCGAGGTCTGCGGCAACCCGCAGACCGAGGGGCATCACGACGATTATGGCCGGCCCCTCGCCGTCCGATGGTTGTGCCGCCGGCATCACCGGGTTTGGCATCGGGAAAACGAGGCGATCGTCCCGTTCGTCTGCGACGCCCCGTCGATCGTCCCAGGCGACGACGAGGCCCTGCCATGACCTGGGGGGCTTGTGCGATGCAGCATCGGCCGGTTCTGGCAGCGGAGGGGGCTCAGAAAATAGCTCTCGATCAAATTAAAATCCTGTTTTGTCCAATCTGGCCTTTCCGCCGGGGGCGGCCATGAGCGACCGCATTGCCGACACCGCTCGCAGGTTACTCGAAGCCGCCCGCGACCGTGGGATGTGGGTGACAGCCGATGTCCGGATTGGCGAGCAAGACGCCGCTGACTTACTTGGATGGTCGTCCGACAGCCTGAAGAACGCCCGCAGCGAGGGGCGCGGCCCGCGCTGGTACCGTCTCGGCGGCGCCGGGCATCGTGTGACCTATCGCCTGGACGACCTTGCCGCTTGGATCGAGTCGCTTGCGGAGGGTTAGCCGGCGTCATCCAACGGCACCCAACGCAATGGTTCTGGCCGGCATCGCGGGCGACCTTCACGATGAAGGAGAACCGAAATGCGAACCGTCTCAATGCGACACGTCCCCGAGGCCATGGCAATCCCGCTGGCGGCCCGGTTCAAGATGCTGGCTCACCTCTCGCAGGCGTCGGCCCCCGAGCTGGCTGAGCAGCATGGCGCCCCAGAAAGGGTGGTCCGTATCCTCGCCAAGTCCGTTGGCGCGACAATGACGACCGATCCGACGGGTGACGCCATGACTGACATCATGGTCGCATTCGGCTTGTGGTCCGATTCGCTTCGCACCCGGAGCGCATTCTTCGCACTCCTACCGGACATGGCGCAGGCGCCGTTCCTCAAGCACATCGGGATCAACGCCGCCGGGGCTACAGCCTGGATGAAGGGCGAAGGCGCCCCGATCCCGGTTTCGCGGGTTGACCTCACAGGTGGAAGGCAGCTTCAGCCGCTCACCGCGGCGACCATCATGGTGGCCACCGAAGAGACGATCCGGGATGCCTCGACTGCATCCCTGGCGCTTCTGGATCGCGAGCTTCGCGGCGCCGTGGCCGACGTCGTGGACGATGAGTTCTTCGGCCGGATCACGACGACGAGCACGCCCCAGCTTCTCGCGTTCGGCGACGCGGCGCACGCGCATGAGGACATCCTACGCCTGCTGAACGCGGTCAATTCGCTCGGCAGTCCGCGGCTGCATTTCGTGACCTCGCCGGACGTGGCGAAGGGCGCTGCGGCGCTCTACGACGCGACGTCCGGCCGCATATTCCCTGCGATGACCCCAATGGGCGGCGAGATAGTCGGCGTGCCCGTTACCGTTTCGTCCGTCCTGCCGGCCGGCACCGTCTACCTGATCGACGCCGCCGGGATCGTCGGCAACCGCGGCACGATGGATATCGACACCAGCCGGCAGGCGAGCCTTCAACTGACGGCAACGCCGACGACGAACGCTGCGACCCCGACGGAGACAACTCAGGTCTCGCTCTGGCAGACCCATTCCGTCGGTCTGAAGGCGCAGGTGGTTTTCGGCGCTCATCCCCTTCGCGATGGCCACGTCGCCATGATGAGCGGCATCGGCTGGTCCGATACCGGGAGCCCCGCATGAGCGAGCGCGCCGTGACCAGTCTCCAGCGGCAAATCCAGAACGCCAACGCATCGGCTCGCAAGGCCCGTGACGCCGGCTGGCCGCAGTTGGCGTGCCGTTTCGAACGGCACGCGGTCGAGTTGGCCATGAAGGTGTCGACCGTCCTCGCGAGGGTGGGCTGATGAGCGACGATTTCGCCTTTTGCCCCGCGATCATCCGTGACACCGCACCGCTCGGATCGGATGACCCGATCCTTCAGCAGGTCATGCGGGAGATGGAGCGCGGCCCGGCGGTCGACCCTGCACCCGCTGACGACGGCTGGCAGCCGGCCCCGTTCGGAATGATGGCGAAGGGGGCCGCCCATGTAGGTGGTGCCCGCACCATCCACGGTATCGCCAGCACTCCTCGGATGAACGCCAAGAACACGTCCCTGGCATCGGAGGGCGCCGAGGTGGCGTTACCGATCCCAGTGTTCAGCGAGCACGCGATCCGTGGCGCTCCCATCGGCGAGGTCTTCTATGTCGCGAAGGGGCCGGATCGTGTCTATGTCCGCGCCCGTCTGTTCGATACGCACGCTGCGGCTTACGCCTGGGGCCTGATCGTCACCGGCGAGGTGCGAGCTTGCTCGACCGGCGCGGCGAAGCCGCTGGAGCTGGGAAGCGTGGTCGACGGCAAGTCGTTCTTCCCTCGCTGGCCTCTTACCGAGCTTTCGATCTGCCGCCGCGGTGCCAATCCCGATGCGGTCTTCGAGGTCATGGCGCCCGGCGACACGGGCGCGAAATTCATGACCGGCGAGGCCGCCGACGTGCGCCCGTCCCTCCCGTATGCCGGCACATGGAAGGCAGGCGAGACCTATCCCGCCGGGACCTTCATCACCCATCGCGGCGCGCTTTGGCACGCAGAGGCGCAGAGCCGTGGCGTCCGTCCCGGCGAAAGTCCGGTGTGCTGGAAACTGGCGGCAAAGGCCGGCAAACCCGTGGAGCGCGAACGATGAATATCGAGGTCGAAGTCGTCCTCTGCGAGGACCGGCGGACCATCATGGCAGAGGCATTCGATGGGGAAAGGTCCCTCGGAATGGCGTCATGGTCGCCCCCGAGCCTCACTGACGCAGAGGTCTCGGCCATGGCTTCGGACCCGACCGTCTCCAGAAACATTGCCGGCGCGCTCACCAACGCCCGCAAGCAGGTGCGGACGGTTCACGGCCGCGCCATGACGGAGGCTGAGGAGCGCAGCATCATTGCAGCGGCCCTAGAGTGGTCGACGCCTGGCTATCAGGAGATGCCGGCGTGACGCAGCGTCCCTCCGCCCGCACGCCATGGAGCCATTGGTACTGGACGCAACGCTGGCGCCGGAAGGCGAAGGCGCAGCTTGCGGCCGAGCCGCTGTGCCGCATGTGCGCGGCCGATAACCGCGTGACCGAGGCGAAGATCGCAGATCACATCATTCCGCACCGTGGCGACGCGGCGCTCTTTTGGGTCGGCACGCTCCAGAGCCTATGCACGAACCATCACTCCAGCGCCAAGCAGCGCGAGGAGCGCGGACGATTTCAGGTCGTCGGTGACGACGGCTGGCCTGTCGAGCCGGGGGGAGGTCATGAGCGCACCGCGCCAAGACTGGCACCGCCGACCCAATCACCACGCGCGACGCCGCACAACTTCGGGACGGTTTCCAATGGGCGACACGATCATCGACGCGCGGGGCTCACAACTCACCGAGCGGCAGATGCGGGCGATCCTCGCGGACGAGCGGGCGCAGACCCTCCGCATGGTCCCCGATGCCGTGAAGCAGGCACAGCAGAACCGCAGGCTCTAAAAGGAAAACACCAATGCTTGAGACCCTATTCCCCGTTCCGGGGCAAACTTTGACCATCACGAACGGCTCGGACGCGTTCTCGATTGCAGGCATCGTCCTCGACGAGAACGAGATCACCGCTGGAGACCAGCTGTCCGATGGCGCTATGATCATTCCCATCGCGAGCATTGACGCGAGCGCCGGGACGGGCACGCTGGAGTTCGCTTGGCCGGGCACTTCGCGGTCGGACTATGCGGTCTGGTATATCTGGCGAAACCCGGCGACGCGGATTTCATCGGCCTTTGCCGCATCGCAGGCGAGCAAGGTTTCGGCCCGGCAGGCGACCATCATGGGCCAGGCGCCCGTCTGGCGAGCCCTGACCGAAACCAACACGCCGTGGACCGACCCGGAGGAGGGCGATCAGTATCTCGTTGGCCCTAGCCCCACAGGGGCATGGTCCGCATGGGCTGGCCTGATCGTCCAGCGCAGGAACGGTCAAGACGTCCCTGTGCAGCCGGCCATCAATGACGCGGTGGCCATCCTCGGCGCGTCGGCGGTCAAGATCTACGACGGCTCGACGTGGGAAGGCGGCGGTGGCGGCACGGCGGCGAGCGTCTCATTCTCCCCGGCCGGCAGCATCGCGGCAGAGGATGTGCAGGCCGCAATCGAGGAACTGGACACCGAGAAGGCGGCGCTCGCTGGTGCGGCCTTTTCCGGAGACGTCAGCGTTCCTTCGATCAACGGCGGGCCGCTGGGCGGCTTTCGCAACCTCCTCATCAACCCCATGGGGCGCTTCAACCAGCGCGCCCTCGCGTCCAATGCCGATGACACCTACTGTCATGATAGGTGGAACATTCTGACGCAGACAGGCGCCGTCGCCGGCTCTACCCTGACCGATGTCGAGAACGGCCGCCCCACCATGATGCGGCTGACGCAGAGCCAGGCGTCGGCGCAGCGCATGGGCATCTCGCAGATCGTCGAGAGCCTGAACTGCAAGCACCTCCGCGGAAAGCCGGTGACGCTCTCGGGCCGGGTGCGATGCTCGGCGGCTGCGACCATCCGCTATGCGATCCTCGAATGGACTGGCACGGCCGACAGCGTGACCTCTGATGTCGTCAACAACTGGACGAGCAGCGCCTACACCGCCGGCAACTTCTTCCTCGGCTCCAACCTGACCGTGACGGCGGTCGGTTCGCGGGCCCTGGCCGCGAACACCCTGACCGACCTGACGGCCCTGACCGGCACGCTCGGCTCGTCCATGAACAACCTGATCGTGTTCCTCTGGACGGAGGGCACGGCGGCGCAGAACGTCACCATGGACTATGCCTTGCAGATCGAACAGGGCACCGAGGCCACGCCACCGGAAGTGCGCTCCTACGTCATCGAGGAGCAACTCTGCCAGCGCTATTTCCAGGACGTCTGCCGCGGCGCCAACAACGCCATCATTCCCGGATGGGGCGCTAAGACATCAGGCGTGACGATCGACGTGCCGATATACCTGCCGGTGCCGATGCGGGAGACGCCGACCATCTCGCACTCGTCCCCGACTTGGTATTCGACCGCGCCCGGCACGAACAATGGCGTCGCCTTCTTCGATTTCATCGACAGTTACGCCACGATCAGCGGTGCGCTGGCCGTCATCCTGAACGGCTTCACCAGGATCGGCGGGTTCGTTCGGTTCGCCGCCGGCACGAGCTTCTCCGGCACGACCGGCAATATCGGCCATCTCTACGTCGGCGCGGCCAATATCTCCCTCGCGTCGGAGCTCTGACGAAAAAGGGGGCCTCGCGGCCCCCTGTCTCGTTCCGGTGGTGCGATCGCCTATGCGGCGTCGAGGAACCTAACAACCGCCTCCAGAAGGCCGCGGTGTGCGGCCTCCATGTTGTCGGTGGTGTCGTCGATGACGAGCCGCAGGGCGGCGACGGCACCCGCCCGCGTGGTTGGTGTCGGTGCGGCCTCCAGCTTTACCCACGCAGCTCGCCACGGATGATCGGCTGGCAGCGGATCGTCCGGCAGGTCGCAATACGCGCCCCACGCGGCCCGGAAGTCCGCCACGGCGGCGGCGAGAGGATCGTTAGCCTTCGGCATCGTCCACCTCCAGCACGGAACCGGCCACGATCAGCCGAGTTTGCACGCTTCGCATTATCTCGGCGAGAGCTTCGAAATACCCCGCGGTCATGTCGAAGGCTTCCATCATCGTATTGCCGGCTTCGTCGTCGAGCGTATCGATGGCAGAGGTGAGCTGATCTTTCGTCTTGCGCATGATGACGCAGCCGGCACGGAGCGTCGTCAGATGCGACCGCATCAGGCTCGACCATTCCGAATCGGTGGGCGGTGTCCAACCCTCGCCTTCGCGCCAAGGCTCGAAATGCAGGGCGGCGGCCTGTGCGGCAGTCGCCGGGCGGGTCTGTGATAGGGTCTGTTCGGCCATGATCGTCCCTTTTTCGACGGTTGTGGTCAGGGCCGCGGGAGGCTGTACCCCTCCCCGGCCCGCACGATCATGATTTCATGTGTGGGTATGATTGTCGGCAAAATCGCCCGTCACAAATTAAGACAAGCGTTTTCAATGACTTAACAGACATCTTGGCGGATGGGGTGAGATTCGAACTCACGGTGAGCTTGCACCCACGGCGGTTTTCAAGACCGCTGCCTTAAACCACTCGGCCACCCATCCAGACCAGGCCACGATGCAGGTCTGGCGTCCGGCGAATGGCGCCGCAGGGACGGCAGTTCCCCGAACGCATCCGCCGGCTGCGGAGCGTCTCTGTATGGCGAGAGGGCAGCCGGCGTCAACGCGGTCACGAACCGCCTGCCGCCGCGGCGGCGGGGGGTGCGCTGGCGGGTGTCCGGAGGCTCTCGGCCGTTCCGATGCGGCTCTTCTCGTCCTCTTCCGCATAGACGATCTTGGCGAGGGCGATGGAGCCCTCGGCATGGGCCATGTCGAGCAGATAGCGCATGGTCTCGAGCCCCTCCGCGCCGGCCTGCATCCGCACCGCGTCGAGGCTCCCCAGCAACTGACGTACCTGGTCCGAGCGTTTCATCTGTCCCTCCTCAATCAACTGTTTCCTCCGGAATGGCCCGGGCGCTTGCGGCGCCCGGCCTATGGACGCGCGGCCGGTGCCGTGCGGATGTCCGGCTCAGCCATGATGTGGTCGAGCGCGCGCACCGAATCCTCGGAAATGGTCGCGACGAAGGGCACGACCAGCGCGCCGTCGCAGACCGCGCCGAGGCCGATGGGGCGCGTCGGGATGCCGATCCGCTCGAAGGACAGGATCCAGTCGGGATGACCCTGCAGGCTCAGTTCGTCGACGCCCCGGTCGAGCGCATAGGCGACCACGTGGCGCAGCATGCTGTGGAAACCCGAGGGGCGCCGGCCGCGCGTGTTCTGGGGCACGCACAGGCGCGACCATTCGAGCGTGGTCTCGCGCCGCGGCACCTCGGAGGCCATATGCGGATAGACGTCGGCAAGGAGATGCGGGCCGGTGGTGGGGAGAATGCGGCTGTAGACGAGCAGCCGGTCGCCCTCGCACAGGGTGAAGTGGACGGTCTCCTCACCGTCGAACTGGTCGACCTCCCGGCCGTCGCGGGCCATCGGCAGGGTCCAGCCGTAGTCGACGACAAAGGTCTGGTAGCGCAGCCGCCAGACCTGCTCCATCAGGCTGGCATGACGCCCGGCGTCCCGTCCGCGAATGACCTGCAGCTGCATGACCGCACCCCCGTGTGTGGAGGTATCGTCATGCCAATGGCGGGCTGCAGAAATCCCACGATCGCGGGATTTACAGCCAGTCGCGCCTCATGCACTCGGCAACGAGGTGGGGGCCGCTGACCGTGCCGGTCTTTTCGCGGGCGTGACGGAGGAAGTCCTTCACCGTCTGCTCGCCGACGCCGAGTATCCGGCCGGTTTCCCACGCGCTCTTGCCGGCCGCCAGCCAGCGCACACACTCCCGCTCGCGCGGCGTCAACCCGCTGATCTGCGGAGGAGGCGACAGCGCCTGGAACGCATAGAGGCCGATGAGATGGATGGCGCTCTCGTCGCGCTTGGAGATCATGTACTTGTCGGTGCCGAAGGACAGCGCCGAGCGGAATCCGCCGGCGCCACGGAACGGCACGATGAAGCCGTCGTTGAGCCTGAACTCGCAGGCTTCGTCGAGGACGACATTGCTCCGGGCGCGGCCGGGTTCGCGCGTATCACTCCACCGGAACGGTGCAGGGCTCGAATGGACGCGCTGGAGCGCGCTGTCGAGCGGCCCGTAGTTCTGCTCGTGGTAGCGCTGCGACCAGCCCTCGGGCCAGTCCTGCACCACGACGTGCGGCTTGAGGGCATCGTCGGGATTGGGGATGCCCGCCAGGATCATGCTGGTGAAGCCGAAGGTCGACATGAGTCGGGTCAGTTCATCGATGACGCCCCGCCGGTTCGAGCCGCGCATGCGGTCGATCACGTCGAAAGCGAAATTTTCGATGCGGAATTCACCATCCCTGTCCACGACGCGCCATCCCCCTCGCGCACCATCCGTCCCCTTGGCAATGACGCGCGAACTTGACGTGCAAGTCAACTTCCCGTCGCCGGCGTCGACCGGCGATGAGCAAAAAAGAAACCCCGCCGCCCGCGAGGGCGACGGGGTTCTGGTCAGGACCCGCGGTCCCGGATCAGAAGCGGCAGACGCGCTCGCCCCACTGGTTGATCCAGCACCGGCGAACCGGGCGGAAGGGACGCGGACCGTAGAAGCCGTACGGACGATAAGGGCGATACGGGCGATACGGACGGTAGGGGCGGTAGTAGCGGCGGCGGGGATAGCCATAGCCCCACTGCATCTCAAGCGGTGCACCGGCCGCCGGAGCGGCAACGGTGGCAGGAGCGGCCATGGCCGCCGACGTGCCGAGGGTACCGACGGCGACGGCGCCGCCTGCGAGCGAAAGGAAGAAGCTGCGACGATCCATGTAATACCTCCTTGGATACCGAGGCGGGAAGATTGGCCCGCCCTGCTTGAACGAATGATGAACCGTCCAGCGCGGACAAGGTTCATGGCGATGCTGCGTACCTCCGCCGCGGCGTTCACTCGCCCTTGATGGCGATGGTCTTCTTTTCGGCGACCGCCTCGGCGGGCTTCGGCAGATGGATCTTCAGGACGCCCTTCTCGAACCGCGCCTCCACCTTGGTGGTGTCGATGTCGAAGGGAACCGGGATCGACCGCGAGAAGGAGCCGTAGCTGCGCTCGGTGACGTGCCAGTCCTTGTCGGTCGTCTCCTTTTCGCTCTTCTTCTCGCCGCGAATGGTCAGCGTGCGTCCGGCCGCGGAAATCTCCACGTCCTTCGGCTCGCAGCCGGGAAGTTCCACGGTGATGTCGAGGGCGCCGGCACTCTCGGCGATGTCGAGGAACGGGGCGAAGTCCAGAGCGCCGGACGAGGGGCTGAGACCGCCCGACCTGCCGAAGGCCTCGAACAGGCGGTCGATCTCGTTCTGGAGCGACGCGAAGGGATGGCGGGACAACTCGCCGCCACGGGTGAACAGCGAGGGCAGGAAACCATGCTGGGCCATGACCGTCTCCTCTTGTGGCCGTTGCAACATCATCAAGATGGGAACGAAAGATCGCGGCGCACTTGATCCACCTCAAGCACCGCCGACCAGCCGGGCCTCCGGACTTGCTTGTCGAAGGCGGCACTTTCGCCTATTGCCGGCCCTTGCCCCGCGATGAGCCCCGATGACCGCCACCACCACCCTTCCCCCTGACGACCGCACTGCCCCGAAGATCTCCTTCGTTTCGCTGGGCTGCCCGAAGGCGCTCGTCGATTCCGAGCGTATCATCACGCGCCTGCGCGCCGAGGGCTACGAACTGTCGCGCAACCACCAGGGCGCCGACCTCGTGCTGGTCAACACCTGCGGATTTCTCGACAGCGCCAAGGCCGAGAGCCTCGCCGCCATCGGCGACGCGCTGAAGGAGAACGGCCGCGTCATCGTCACCGGATGCATGGGCGCCGAGCCGGAACAGATCCGCGCGGCGCATCCGTCGGTCCTCGCCATTACCGGCCCTCAGCAGTACGAGAGCGTGATGGCGGCCGTCCACCAGGCCGCACCGCCCAAGCATGATCCCTTCCTGGACCTGGTGCCGCCGCAGGGCATCAAGCTCACCCCGCGCCACTACGCCTATCTGAAGATTTCCGAGGGCTGCAACAACCGCTGCACCTTCTGCATCATCCCGAAGCTGCGCGGGGATCTCGTCTCGCGGCCGCTCGGCGAGGTCATGCGCGAAGCGGAAAAGCTCGTCGCCGCGGGGGTGAAGGAACTCCTCGTCGTCAGCCAGGACACTTCGGCCTACGGCATCGACGTGAAATATGCCGAGAGCTCATGGCGCGACCGTACCTGGCGCACGAAGTTCCTCGATCTCGCGCAGGCCCTGGGCGAACTCGGCGTCTGGGTGCGCATGCAGTATGTCTATCCCTACCCCCATGTCGACGAGGTCATCCCGCTGATGGCCGAGGGCAAGATCCTCCCCTACATCGATATCCCCTTCCAGCACGCCCATCCCGACGTCCTGCGCCGGATGAAGCGGCCGGCGCATCAGGAGAAGACCGCCGAGCGCATCCGCCGCTGGCGCGAGGTCTGTCCTGACCTGACCATCCGCTCCACCTTCATCGTCGGCTTTCCCGGCGAGACCGAGGAGGAGTTCGAGTTCCTGCTCGACTGGCTGGACGAGGTCGGCCTCGACCGCGTCGGTTGCTTCAAATACGAGCCGGTGGCCGGCGCCACCTCCAACGGCCTTGAGGGCCATGTGCCGCCCGAGGTGATGGAGCGCCGCTGGCACCGGTTCATGAAGAAGCAGGCGGAGATTTCCGCCCGCCGCATCCGCAGGAAGGTCGGCACCCGCCAGCAGGTGCTGATCGACGAGGTCGGGCCGACCGTCGTCAAGGCGCGCTCCAAGGGCGATGCGCCGGAGATCGACGGTTCGGTCTTCATCCAGACCAGGCGCAAGCTCGCCGTCGGCGAGCTGGTCACCGTGAAGATCGACCGGGCCAGCGAATACGACCTCTTCGCGAGCTTGTGATCGCCGGCCGGAACGCCGCGGTTGCCAAGAATTAACCCTTTTCTGCCATGGTGTTGCCCGGTTGGCGTGAGGGTGTCGTGACGGTTGAGTGGTGCAGCGCGGCAACAGTCAGTTGCGCATCCTGTCCGGCTCACGGTTTCGTCATGTTTGACGCCCTCCGCCAATGGTAACGACCCTCCCCCGGCTCACGAAGCTGTTGCGAGACCATGACCCTTCCACGACAGGGGCAGGGAACCTGTTTTGCGCTGGCATGTTACGAGGCTTATGATGACGATCGACCGACGTTTCCTTGTCCTGGGTGCCCCGTTCATTCTCGGCGCCTGCACCACGCGCCGCGAGGAGCTGGTGCTCGAGACGCCGCGTATCGATCCCTATTACGCCGCCATGTATGCCGAGGTTCAGGGCGAGCCCCATCCCGTCCCGGCCGTCGACCTGTCCAAGGTCGACGAGCGCTGGCTGCGCCGTGAGGTTGCCTATCGCGGCCGCGAGCAGCCCGGAACGATCGTCGTCGACCCCTCTGCCCGCTACGCCTATCTCGTCATGGAGAACGGCCGCGCCATGCGCTACGGCGTCGGCGTCGGCAAGGAAGAGGGCTTCAACCTCACCGGCATCGCCTCGATCGGACGCAAGGCCGCGTGGCCGCGCTGGACCCCGACGCAGGAGATGATCCGCCGCGAGCCCGATCGGTACGGCCCCTTCGCCGGCGGTCTGCCCGGCGGCCCGGAGAACCCGCTCGGCCCCCGCGCGCTCTACCTCTACCGCGGCAACCGCGACACGCTCTATCGCCTGCACGGGACGACCGAGCCCTGGACGATCGGCACGCAGGTCTCCTCGGGCTGCATCCGCTTCCTGAACCAGGACATCATCGACCTCTACGGCCGCGTGCCGGTAGGCACCACGGCCATCGTCCTGCCCCCCGATGCGAGCGTCACGAGCTGACGCGCCGGCCTCCCTTCCGCTGACGCCTGAAGGGCCGGCCTTGCGCCGGCCTTTTCGTATCGTCGCACCGCGGCGGCTCATGCCGGCGATGTATCCGATCACCGCGTGAACGGTGCGGGACAGCAGCGCCAGCACGACGGCGGCGAGAGCCGCGAAACCCGTCATCATCATCATCATCGCCCCGCCCTCCTCCCGCTTCAGGATGGAGAATAAGGCCATGCGGGTTTTCGGGGATTAGTTTCGTCTCGAAAAGATCGACGCGGCCAAAGGGGCAAGGCCGGAACCCAGCCCGTTGGCGATCCGACCGCACGAAAAAAAATCCGCGGACGGACACCGCAGGTCGGACTTATCACCGGCCCGCCGTGCATTCGGCGCTCCGTAGGAGGCTACCACCGTCCATCAGCGATGTTGATGGGACATAATTCCTTGCGGACTACGGTCCCATTCGTTTCACTGATCACGTGTGGACAACGCGACCATAGGCGTCGAGAACGCTCTCGTGCATCATTTCCGACAGGGTCGGGTGCGGGAACACCGTGTGAATCAATTCCTCTTCCGTGGTCTCGCAGTTCATGGCGACGACGAAGCCCTGAATCAATTCCGTCACCTCGGCGCCGACCATATGGGCGCCGATCAGTTTGCCGGTCTTCGCATCGAAGATGGTCTTCACCAGACCCTCGGGCTCGCCGAGGGCGATCGCCTTGCCGTTGCCCATGAAGGGGAAGCGGCCGACCTTGAGTGAATAGCCGGCTTCCTTCGCCTTGGCTTCGGTGAGGCCGACGGAGGCGACCTGCGGGTGGCAATAGGTGCAGCCGGGGATCATCGCCTTGTCCATGGCGTGGGTGTGGAGGCCCTTGATCGTCTCGACGCAGATGACGCCCTCGTGCTCGGCCTTGTGGGCGA